>JBCCTE010000030.1:0-12676 GCA_039198915.1 Cyanobacteria bacterium P01_D01_bin.73
GAATCTATGAGAGAGTTAGAGCAGTCGAATCATAAGAAACTTAAATAATTAGCTACAGATTTCCCCAACCTTCAAGGCATACTTAAATAGTAGGGAACGTTGCTAATCCAACATAAATTAGCTCAGTAAATAGCTAGCCCGACACAGTTCGCCTGATACAGAGGCCCCTGTCCATGATTGAGATGAAAGTCGCCGGTATTGCGCTGGACGCAGTGAACCGCACTCCCATTGTTCTCCTGAAGGATACGACTGAGCGGCGGGCGCTTCCCATATATATCGGGCAGGACCAGGCGCGAGCAATCTTAAATGCGCTAGACAATCAAGTGGTACCTCGTCCACTCACCCACGATTTGATGGCAAATTTGTTGGATACCTGGGAGATGAAGCTGGACCGGGTAATTATTCATTCTCTCCAAGACAGTACTTTCTTTGCCGTTTTGAGCCTGTCTATCGGTGATACGAAGAAAGAATTAGATGCTCGACCGAGTGATGCGATCGCCCTGGCGCTACGAACCAATAGCCCCATTTGGGTGATGGAAGAGGTGATTGCCGACGCGTCGGTCCCGGTGGATTACGAGGCTGATGAGGAGGAGCGACGGGCGTTTCGAGAGTTTGTGGCAAAATTGCGCCCCGATGATTTTGTTGACGAGAAGCATCCCCACGGACAAACCCAGTCTTCTGAGGACAGCGCCGGAGAAACGAGTTAGCAGGTTGCAATAATTACCAAGCGTGTCAAATAAGCTGTCAATATTCTTGCTATCGAAGTCCTATCAAGGCTGCGCGCTTCAATCGATAGCAATCAGCAATGGCTTAAATACTCATCCAAGCATTCATACGTTGCCCCAAGGACACGGACATCTGCGGCTCTAGCAATCGCCAGTCAAAACACGAGTGATCATTTAGCAATCCTTGGAACTCGCTGCATCGAATTAGTTCAATGGGATGCTGACCCGTCAGTAGTTGAACGCAGGTTCTTCCCAGGGCATACCAGTCCCGCTGGTAAGTAAGGGGGCTGTCTGTAATTGCCGCTGGGCAGTAGCCAGGGCTGCTTTGGGCTAGGGGGGGACGATCGCCCACGAACCCGGCAGCGCCAAAATCGATAATGTGCAGGCGATCGCCACACAGCAGAAAATTATCGGGCTTGATATCCCCGTGAATAACTTGGCGGCGATGTAGAAAATACACCAGCTGGATCAACTGGGGTAGCCAAACTGCTAAGCGTGACCAGGGAATTGGACCATTTTGGCGCAACTCCTCCGCTAGCGATCGCCCCGGCAGATAATCCATCACCACCCCCACCGTTCCGCCAAGCCCCGATTGCCAGTCCGGCTCTATCCAATCTCCTTCATCGGAATAGGGCACGGGCGATTGCTCGATCATTGTCGATTTTTGGGCAGACTTTTGGGTAGCAAACTCTCGAGTGGACACACGCTGTGTTGATTGGGATAGCTGCCATAAAAGCTCTGCTTCCCACCGAAACTGTTGCTGCCAGTGAGGGTCAGAGCGATGCAGCAATTTCAATAGGCGTGGAGGGGCGTCGGGATTCGCTTCATCCACTACGAGGGTCAAGCTGGTGCCCGTTCGGCGTCCGCCCCATAGTCGCTCCCCCAAACGGAAGCGTCCTCCAAGGCGTAGGTGAGCCATGCAATCTTGACAGCGATCGCGACCGAATTCGTTGATGGGCGATCGGCAGCCATCATTAAGGCAATGAGAGTGTTTGGGATAAGAGGTAGACACAATAGATAGAGAGAGTAAGGAGCGCAGACAGAGGAGCTAAAGGAGTGAGGCAGGAGTAGCGACGACAACAAGGATGAAGCGTAAAAGCGCTAAATACTTCAGGCGACAGACGTTCAGAAAACAGCTCGGATTGACTAGATGCACTTCGACCGCTCCACACAAGCCCGTTAGTCAGGAACGGCGATTGATCAAAGTTCGAAACTGGGCGCTGTATGGTTTGTTGCCCAGGGTTTATTTTTCAGTTCAGCCACTGCATCCCTTTGAACAAGAGGAGTTCAAGGGGAACAAATTGCGGCTCCACCTATGGAGATCAAAGTATAAGATTTTTCATTACAGCAGAAACCAAGTTTAATTAGTAACTTGTTGGTAATTTCAGTCAGGTTGAATGACAGAGCTGTCCCATGCCAGATAAGATGAGCTGATAAAGCAAGTAATGAGCTTGCTCGATAACCAACTGCGGCCTTTGAATTTGCTCATCCGTGTTGTTGACTCGGTCTCTGAGCTGAGAAAGCGCGCGGCTGTTTTTGGATTGAAAGCGTCTGAAGGTGTGTGACTGAGCAATTTTGGTGTGAAGCAAGTGTGATCGATGGCGAAATCAGAACATCAGCCTGATAAATATGACGGGGAGCTGGTGCCAGAGTGGGCGATCGTTGACCAGGTCTGGGACGTGGAGCGATTGCGCCAAGATTTGGCGGTCATCAAGGGACAGCGCACTCGAGCGGGGCAGGGGCCTTGCCCGCTGTCGCCCACTGAGATGACTTTTCTGAGGGGAACGCTGTTTGGGGCAAATACTCGACAAATTGCCCAGGCGATGGGGCGTCAGGAAAACGGTATTAAGACGGATCTATCCAAGACGGTTTATCTGTATTTGAAGGTTCTCCTGGGCTATGGAGAGGGGGTGCGATACCCGAAGGATCAGGTTTTACGGCTGTTGCGCGATCGCGGTTACGGCGGGCAATCCAGAACGGTTTCGCCTCAGCCGCCGGCTTTGGATGCTTTGAAGCAGGTGTTACCCCCTGGACCCGCTAGTTTTGTGGGTCGCCAGGAGGAGCTGGATATGTTGAATAGCTGGCTGCGCAGCGATCGCCAGGGCTCCGCGCTATCAGTGGAAGGTCCCGGCGGAATTGGGAAGACGGCGTTGGTGCAGCGGGCGCTGGTGGATTTTTTTGAATCTGCGAAAATCGCCAGCGATGGGGGGAGCGAATCGGACTGGTTGTCTGGTGCAAGACCGATGCGCTTGGTGTTTGTGCCGGTGGGGCAGCAGCGTTTAACGTCGGTGGGGGTAATGGAGCCCCTGGGGGGAACCCTGAAATTTAACCAGGTGCTGCACCTGATTGCGACGCGGGTGGGGGTTGATAAGGAGTTAGGTTTTAAGTTGGGTGGTGATGTTGCTAACTCAGAGAAATTTGAAAGGTTGAAAGCTGAAACGTCTGAGGATTCTAGTGGGGCTGGGGCAATCGCGGGAAAAGGGCACAGCTCGCTGAACTGGAGTGATGTGGCTCGGCTGAATGATGCGTTGTCGGCGCAGCCCACGGTGGTGTTTATTGACAGCGCTGAAAAGTTGCCGAAGGGGCTGCTGGAGCAGTGGTTGGCGACATTGCCCTGGGCTGTGACGGTGATTGTTACGAGTCGTGAGCGGATGGCGTTGAATCGGCGTATCGATTTGCGTCCTTTGGCGGATGAGGCGATGGCGCAGCTGGTTAACCGAGAGGCGCAGAACCGTGCCCTGAAGCTTTCGAAGGCTCAGCAGGGGGAGTTGATTCGAGTGGCTCAGGGGATGCCGTTGGTGGTGAGCTATGGACTGGCGAGGGTGTCGCTGGGGTTGCCGTTGTCGATGGTGCTGGCAGATTTACAGGACCCTCTGGGGGGACTGGTGCAGTTTTCCGTGGCGCCATTGTTGGACCGACTGTGGCGATCGCCTGACGTCCAAGCCTTGCTGTTGGCGCTGTGGCGATTTCCGGCGGGGGCGATCGCTTCGTTGGTTTATGACGTTGCGGGGCTGAGTGAGCGAGAAGGTGATCGGGCGTTGGCGGAGCTGACCCGTTGCAGCCTGTTGCAGCCGCGAGATCATCGATGGGTGTTGTGGCCGCTGGCGCAGGTTTACGTTGCGTTTTTGACGGCTAATCGTTTACAGCATCCAAGTTCACAGAGTGGCAAGCTTTGTCACGATAGCGATGGAAATAGTTCTGATCGAGGCCGTAGTGATGGGTTAGAAGACGCTGGGCTTGAGCCGTTTGGGGCGTTGCTGGAGGCGTTAAATGGGCGATGGCTGGCTTGGGGGAAGGACTGGCTGGCTCGCCATGGCGATCATGATCGCTGGGAATGGAAGGATTATGGGGCTTTGGATGGCCAGTGGGGAAATTTGGAGGCGCTGCTGGATTGGTGTATGTCTAGCGATCGCGTGGAGGATTTTTGGCAGTTGTGGCCGTGGGTTAAGGGTTATACCCAACTAGGGGGGCGGGTAATGTTGCGTAAAAAGTGGCTGAGTTGGGCGAGCGGGGCGTTTGAAGCCCAGCAGAATTTGACGGCGGCGGCGGCGGCTTATTTCGATTTGGGATTTACCTATTCCAATTCCGATACGCCCGATTCCCTGGCGACGGCGCAATCGCATTTTGACCGGGCTTGGCAGTGGCGTGATCAGTGCTCAGACCAGTGTCGGGTCGATTTGATTGTTAACCAGTTCCGTCTGGCGATTCGCCAAGGCCGGGAAGAAGACGCGTCTCGGTGGCTGGCAACGGGGTGGAAGTCAGCGGAGGCAATGGGGAAAGGTTTGGACCAGGATTGCGAGGTGCCAGAGGGAGAGTTGCATCCAGGCGATCGCCTCCGCACGCAGCTGAGTTATTTCGAAGGGGAGATGCACCTTGAGGCGGGGCGCTTGGATGAAGCTGGGGGTTGCTATTCCAGGGCGCGGGATGTCGCAACCGCCACGGGTTGGGAGCGGGCAACGGTGATGAGTGAAGGATGGCTTGGGGAAATTGCCCTTCGCCAGGGACGCCTTGACCAAGCTGAAAAGCTGCTGAAGGGGACGGTTCAAAAATCTCTGGAGCAGAGCGATCGCCGAGCTTTGGCGCTGGGGCGATTGACCTTGGCAAGAGTTATTAGTGCCCAGGGAAGCGATCGCAGGGCATACACCTTAGCGACTGAATCCTTTAAGGGATTTCGCCAGCTTGGTATGGAATTGGAGATGGATCAGGCGGCGCGGTTTATTCGGGGCCTAAGTTACAAGCCGGCGAACCTAAGCCTGCTGTTGGATGGAGAGGTTGATGGATTGTGACGGGCGGCGATTCCACAGTCGCTTAACGGCCCAAACGTTAACAATGCAGCAGGCCAGCCCGAAGCTGAGAAGAACGTAGGTGGGAATAATCACAACGCCGATGGCAAACCACGTGCCGACGTGAATCACCATAACGGCAGCGTAGATTGAGGCGATCGCCGCCATCAGCCCAACCTGTAGCAGGGGGCGCTCCATTGCCATCATCATCAAGGTCTGTAGAGTCGCTGCCAGATTCGCTGGTACCAAGAAGGCGCAAATTTGCAAGCAGTTTGCCCGAGAGAATTCCGCAATGGCGTGGATTGAATCCGACGGCCAGAGGGTTGGCGCTAGTTGAGCAAGGTGGGCAAGATCGACCATGATGTAAAGCAGGTTTTTAGGAAAGCGGATTAGTTAAGGAACTCGCCTGGGATAATTGGTCCCGGCTGGGCTCGGTCGCTAATTTGTTAGTTCTAGTTACTTCTACTCATGATAGCGGCTGTGGGCTTTTGGGGGATGGCGCGATGCGGAATTTTGAATCATCTCGGGGTGATCGTCCCGGAAATCAGCGCTCTAAAAATCAAGAAACAGCGATAAATCACCCGTGGATCAATTCACTTGGCATAAAAAGCCGCTGGACATCGGGGGTGCTTTTGGGGCTGTGGGCCGTGCTGATTTGGGGACTTAGTAGTTGCAGCGTTAGTCCAGTTGATGCGGAGGACCGGCTGTTTGTGCCTCTATCCGTTGAGGTGCTGGATGAGTTTGTGCTGCCCTTTGATACGACCTTTGAAGGCACCAAGGTCGGCGGGCTGTCGGCGATCGCCTACGACCGGGCGGGCGATCGCTTCTTCGCGCTTCCCGATGACCGCAGCAACCTTGCCCCTGCCCGATTCTACGAGCTTAAGATCAAAGTCAATCAGAATTCTAAAAAGAACGCGGGAGGTTCTGGAGCCAATTTAACTGGAGCCAATGTAACTAACGATGCAATTAATACCGACAGTTCAGATGGAAATAGTGCAGTGCTGCCGCAAAAGTTTGGCGCTGAAATTTCGTCGGTAAATATTGAGCGATTGGTGACGTTAAAGGATGAAAATGATCAGCCATTTGAATCGGGAACAATTGATCCGGAAGGATTTGTTTTGACGCCTCGCGGTACTGCAATTATCTCCAGCGAAGGTGATAGTTCAAAAGGTATTGATCCTTTTATCAGTGAATTCGATTTAGAGACGGGTCAGCAAATTTCGCAACTGCCAATGCCCACTCGGTATTTGCCAAAATCAGATCCGGAAAACCCAGGAGAAATTGTTGAAGGGGTGCGCAATAATTTTGGGTTTGAAAGTTTGACAACGGAGGCTCAGGGGCGATCGCTATCCTCTGTTGAACCGTTCCGAATTTTCACGGCCGTTGAGTCTGCTCTAGCCCAAGATGTGGACGATGATTTACCAACAAACCAGCGCTATAAAAAGGTGCGATGGCTCCATTATTCGCTGGGAACTGGACGCCCATTTTTGATTTCTGAGCATCTCTATGAGTTAGATGACAACCCTGATGGGGCGATCGTTCAAGGGCTGACGGAAATTCTGGCACTAGATACCGGAGGGCGGTTCCTTAGCTTGGAAAGGTCCTTTGGTGAAGAGACAGGATTTGGAGTCAAGCTATACGAAGTGGCGCTGGGAGCCGCTACGGATACAGCGGCTTATGACACCCTGCGAGGGGATTTGGAGGGCACTGTTGCCCCGGCTCGTAAAAGGCTACTGTTGGATTTAAGAGAGACTGACTTGGACCTGGACAATTTGGAGGGGATGGCGATCGGTCCTCGATTGCCTGATGGCGATTACAGTCTGATCCTGGTTAGTGACAACAACTTTCAAGCCATACAGAAAAATCAGTTTTTACTGCTGAGACTCGATGGCTATAAGTTGGGTTAGTAGCAACCACTAACTGAAGCGTTTCTACTAAATGGCAACTGGGGAATCTTCGCTGCCTTGATGAACAGTTTTGACCCACTTTAAACGCTTAGGTCTTACTGATATTCGTAGTCCCATTGTTGAGATAACAACGAACCAGTGAACCATATAGATCGAGCCAACTAGCATTAGCGGAAGTACTTCACTGAGGACTAATGATTCTCCTTTTTTCTCGCCGATTTTGGCGATCGCTCCTCGGCGAATTCCCCTAAACATCATGACAGCGGAAAAGCCGAAGGTTAACGTCAGTAGGGGGGATAAAACCGTGGCTTCCTGCCGAATAACCGCCATCAAAAAGTCAGGAATCACCGCCTGAGGCAGCAGGTATTGGAACAGGCAAAATAGACTCATATCGAAGGTCTTGGCGGAGCCCATTTGGTTGCGTCCCAGGGATTGCCAATAGTCTAGGTAGCGCTGATAGCCGCCCTCTGCCCAACGATTGCGCTGATGCCACAGTGCCTTTAGCGTGGTGACGCCTTCCTCAATAACCGCCGGCTCCGTTACCGCCTCAATATTCCAGCCCTCAAGGTGCAGTCGCAGGGTCAAGTCCAGGTCGTCAGTGATGGTTTCTTCATTAAATCCTCGGCAATCATCCAGCGCCGATCGCCGCAGAAACTGCCCGTTACCCCGCAGCTCGCCGATGCCGTCCGCGGCAATACGCTGCTGTTGTAGACAGCAATCAAGCTGCATTTCCGCCGTTTGCCCCTGAACCCAAAAATTGCTTCGTTCCGGCTGATTGAAAACCGTTTGGGCAACGGCTTTTTGTAACTGCACTGCTCCCAGATCCTTTGAGTTAAACAGAGGCACCACCCGACGGAATAGGTCCGGCGAAAACTGGGCGTCTGCATCGAAGATCGCCAGAATTTCTCCCTTCGTTTTAGGAATTACGGAATTTAGTGCACCGGATTTTCCGCCTCCAGCGCCCGGCTTACGATGAATCGTTCGCACGGATTGCGATCGCCCCACCAGCTCATCCAACAGCTCGGGGGTGCGATCACTGCTGGCATCGTCGATGATTACTGCTTCGTAGCGATCGCGCGGGTAATTTACCTGATCGAGCTGTTGCACCAGCCTGGCAACCACTGCTTCCTCATCCTTCGCCGACACCAGGACCGACACAAATGGCATCTGAGAGGCTTCCGCCGCCGGTACCGTATCGCTGGCAGCGGGAAGAGCAACATGGGCGGGTCGACCTACCAGCAGTCGAAACAGATGAACTGAGGCGATCGCCGTCAGCCCCCAAACCAGTAGCTGCCCACCATCGGAATAGTGCAGCGCCACCACAATGCTCCACAGTGCAAACAGCACCAGCGCTGCCTTACGCCGCCGCCCCTCACCATTGGCTAAATCAATGTCACCGTAGGGCACTGACTCGGAATCCTTTTCGTAGGTAGGGGGAGCAGGGCTGGACATGGGCAAAGCAACTCTCTTGGTCGCGGCAGTGGGTCAGAAGACTGGAATTTTGGAGTGCTGAAATTTCGGAACACCGAAACAAACATCAAGATATTTAGTAGTAATCTTAGCGATCTCGTAACATTTTGTGGCAATCGTTGTCATGGACACTGCGATTTCGCGGCGTTATTTGTCGATTTTCCACGGTACGTCCCTGCCCACTCGCGTTCCCTGATTCGTTGCGCCGTTGGGCGCTGATGTCGCCTTCTCGCGCTTAGCCAGCGATCGCGCTGATTCGGTGTTGCCGTCGAGTTTCCGCCCTGAAAACTTTTGATAGGCTAGTCTTGCGAAACGAGTTGAAAATCTCGACAAGGTATCGACCATCCTAAGGAGCATTCACCGACGTGAGCTTAGATAAGCTGGAGCCCGCTGCCAAAGGTGCCGTTGGCGTTTATATCCCCTACTACCAAGGCACAAAGCGCAGTATCCTTCCCTTTGCGATCGGCCTTTACCAAAAGGGCAAGCTAGAGGGCAAGAGGAGCGTTGAAGGGGGAGAATCCATTCCCTTCGTTGCCGCCTGGAGCGTTTCAACACTGCCTTCTGATTTAACCCGGTGCCGTGTTCAATTCAACGGCGAAGCAGATTTTAGCTACGAAATCATGATGCCGAATTTTGAATTTATCGGCTGCTTGATCGATATGCTTATCCACTTCAAAAAGTCTCGCCGTACGGATTTTTCCAAAACTTTTTACCGCAAGTTGTTAAACTTTGAGGCGTAAATTCCCTTGGTTAGGGCTTTACGAGATCAGTTCTACCCAAGTTGCGCAGATTCTTGATAGGTGCGCCGCCTCGATTGCGGCATCAATGTTTGCTTGATACAGGACCCGACGGGATTTCTGGCTGACTAGCAATTTGGGAGAAATGCACCAATACCGTTTGGAAGTTTTGCCTGTGGGTGTTTGCCTACGGGCGCTTTATCTAGGGATAGAGTTCGGGTATGGACTGTCCTAGGTGTTAAAGCTTTGAACATCGAAAGCTACAGCTTTGAACACTGCAAAAGCTGCCTCTGTTGATTGATTCAACAGATTATTTACAGCCCGCCCTATTCACACGTTTCGACCTTTTGAGAGGAGTACCAGCGTGCCTAAACGCCCCCAGCACTTATTGATTGCATCCACAGAGGACTATAGCGGTAAATCCACGGTGCTACTGGGACTTGCAAAGCTGTTGATGTCGCAGGATATTGCTTTGGATTACGGTAAGCCACTGGGCTCTTACCATACCGATGGCGATGGCGATGCCGATGTGGCTTTGGTTCAGGAGACGCTGGGGCTGGCGACGCAACAGCTCCATCCTACGCTGGTGTTTTTGGATCAGGCGACGGTTTTGGATCGTCTCCAGGGGGCAGAGGGGCAGGACTATCGTGAAGCGCTGGCATCGACCTATGGCGGTGAGTCCAAGGCTGATGTGATGTTGCTGGAGGGACCGGGAACTTTGGCGGAGGGGATGCTGTTTGGGCTGAGTACGGTGCAGATTGCTGAGACGCTGGAAGCTAAAGTGCTGCTGGTCGATCGCTATGATCCTTTGCTGTCGGTGGAGCGGGTCTTGGCGGCGAAGGGACTTTTGGGCGATCGCCTGGCGGGGGTTGTGATGAACGGCGTCCCTGACGACTGTCGTCAGACTGCTCAGGAGACGGTGAAGCCTTTTCTGGAAGCGGGAGGGGCAAAGGTTTTAGGATGCATTCCCCGCGATAGTCTATTGCGCAGCGTGAGCGTGGCGGAGTTGGTACGACAGCTTCAGGCGACGGTGCTATGCAGTGAGCATCATTTGGATTTGATGGTGCAGGATCTGAAGATTGGGGCGATGAATGTGAATTCGGCGCTGCGATTTTTCAGCCAGGGGAAAAATATGGCGGTGGTTACTGGGGGCGATCGCACCGACATCCAGTTAGCGGCACTGGAAACCTCCACCAACTGCCTAATCCTGACCGGTCAAGTTCCCCCCAACGCTATGGTGATTAGCCGCGCTCAGGATTTGGAAGTGCCCATTTTGTCTGTGGATATGGACACCCTGAAAACCGTTGAAATTATTGATCAAACCTTTGGTCAAGTGCGGCTCCAAGACGCTGCAAAAATCGAGTGCATTCAGCAGCTGATGGAGCAACACTTTGACCTGAAATATCTGCTATCGGATCTCGGCCTGGAGCTGGCTACTGCCGACGCACGGTAAGGCGCTTTGCCCCAGTGTACTCAAGCTTGACGACTTGGATTTTGGTCTAGAATAATTCCCTCGCTTGGCAGCTTAGCTGGAGTAAGCAACCTCTGATGCTGGTTGACTTCCGCTGGTCAATCCGGTGACGCCAACTTAGCGTCAAGCGGTATAGTTGACGGGATTATTCCTACCAGAGACCTTGACCAGACGCCATGAGCCAAACCGATCCCAAGACGTTGATGAAACAGCAGGTAGCGCTGGCTGCCGTTGAGCGGGTAAAGTCCAACACCGTTGTGGGCTTGGGAAGTGGCTCCACCGCTGCTTTTGTAATCCAATATTTGGGAGAGCGGCTTCAGTCGGGGCAGCTTACCAATATCAAAGGGGTGGCGACTTCGTTCCAGGCTGAGGTTTTGGCGCGACAGTACGGCATTCCTCTGCTGACCCCCAGCGAAGCGGACCAGATTCATGTGGCGATCGATGGTGCAGACGAGGTTGATCCTAATAAGCAGCTAATTAAAGGCGGCGGTGCAGCCCATACCCGCGAGAAGATTGTGGATTGCTTGGCGGATGAATTTATCGTAGTGGTGGACGATTCCAAGCTGGTCGAGCGCCTGGGAACAACGTTCCTGCTGCCGGTTGAGGTGATTCCTCTCGCCGTTGGTCCTGCGATGAATGCGATCGCGAAGCTGGGAGGAGAGCCAACGCTACGGATGGCCGCGAAGAAGGCGGGACCGGTTGTGACGGATCAGGGCAATCTGGTAATTGACGTCAAGTTTCCCAACGGCATTGATGACCCCGTTGCCTTGGAATCGATCATCAACAACATTCCGGGTGTATTGGAAAATGGGCTGTTCATTAATGTGACCGACACCGTATTGGTGGGCGAAATTATTGATGGCAAACCCAAGGTGCGTGAAGCATAGGGGCATTACCCTTCTCTTTCCATCTTTGTCCAATTTATGGCCTACCCAATGGCAAGTGAAGGCTCATTGGGTAGGTAAGAGCCCTACCCCGTTTGAGTTTTGTCGCAATGGGAACTCATTTTGGGAACGGCGGTCGCTATGATTCAATCGAAAAGCAGATTACCCGGCATATTTTGGGCTGCTGAACCGTTAGCTGTTAAAACACCGTATGCTCCAATCCACCCAAACTGCTGTGCTTGTTATCGGCGGTGCTGAGGATAAAATTCACGGCCGCGAAATCCTACACACTTTCTTTCGGCGCTCTGGAGGGTCAGAGGCAAAAATTGGCATTCTTCCCTGTGCCTCGCGGGAGCCAGCCATCATTGGCGACAAATATCGCTACATTTTCCAGAGCATGGGGGCGCGGGAGGTCGAAGTTTTAGATATTCGCGATCGCCAGCAAGGGGACGATGAACACTATCAAGCGTTTGCGGAAACGGCGACAGGCATTTTTATGACCGGCGGAGACCAGCTTCGCCTGTGCGGAATGCTGTCGGATACTGCGATTATGGAGCGGATTCGACAGCGGGTACGCCAGGGCACATTGACATTGGCAGGCACCAGTGCTGGGGCAGCAGTGATGGGTCACCATATGATCGCCGGAGGTGGCAGTGGCGAGTCGCCTAATCGATCGCTGGTGGATATGGCAACGGGACTCAGCATCCTGCCCCACCTTATCGTTGACCAACACTTTCACAATCGCAATCGCATGGCACGGCTAATTAGCGCCGTTTCCCTTCACCCAGACCGCATCGGGATTGGGATTGATGAAGATACCTGCGCCATGTTTGAGGACGATGGCGGCATTGAAATCTTGGGTAAGGGTACGGTGACGATTGTCGATCCCCAGTACATCTCCCACAACAGTCAGCCTCACATTGAGTCCAGCGACCCGGTTAGCTTGCACAATTTGCGGGTTCACATCTTGAGCCATGGCGATCGCTACAATCTCCAGAATCATCTTCCCCAACCGGCCGTATCTTCTGCTGCTGCGACCTAAGGTGGCGGCCTAGTGAAGACCGGCGGCAAAATGGCGTAGGCAGGAACTGATTTTAGGGGAGCAGAGACTTTTAGGGCTAACTCGATTCAGCTCAAGCCTTTGATTGCGTTAGATCAAGCCAAGCTTAAATCAAGTTCAAATTAAGCTCAAAAATGAA
>JBCCTE010000031.1:0-12541 GCA_039198915.1 Cyanobacteria bacterium P01_D01_bin.73
CCATTTTGACAGCACTTTGGACCGCTTCATCAACATCTTCCGATAGCTGCTGCCCGATACCTGAGCGAATGGTGATGGTGTCTGAGCAAAAGAGCATTAAGGATACAGAGTCTTGCTCAAAGCCCAGCACGGAGGAAATTTCACCATCAGTGGTGCCACCAATTAGCTCGATATCCGGATATTGCTGGGCGATCGCCTCCAACAGTTCTTCAAACTCAAAGTCGATCGCTGCCAGCAAGATTCCCGCCTGGGGTTGATCACCATCAGCAAGCTGCTGTTGGCAATGTTGCAACACTTCGATAATTGCTTCTCCCGTATCAGGATCATTGCTGTGGCCAACGGCTATTTTCAGCATTTTTTAGCACGCGTTGAATTCTTCATATCATCAACAGCTCTGACGACAGCTAAATGCCACTTATTCGGTCTCAGAATCAGTCGAAACCAACCCCTGATCAATCTCTGAGAAAAAGCTAGCAGCTCTTTTATTTGATCTGTTCACGAGCCTTGCTAATGTTAGTTTGGACCACAGAATTTTGAGGATCAAGACCTAGAGCAATTTTGTAATAAGCGATCGCCTCATCCGGTCGGTCCAGTGCTAGCAGGCGATCACCCACAATTTGATAGTGCTCTGCTTTGTCGAGATTGCCGTTGAGGGCAAGAAAGTCTGCCTGGAGCTGCTCATCCAAATCGCCCTGAACCGACTGGTGGTAGGTCTGTAGCGCTTCATCCAGGGTTATATCCGTTTGCTGCGCCAAACTTTGAATCAGCTTTTGGGACACGTTTGGCAGCTTGACATCAATGGCGATCGCCTGACGATAAGCATCGCTCGCGTCTGCCCACCGGTCCTGCTCCTCATAAAGTTCCCCCAACGCAACGTAGTTCCAGGGAAAATCGGGCTTCAGTTCAATGGATTTTTTATAGGCGGCGATCGCCGATTCCTCCTGACCAATGGTGCGTAGACAGTGGGCTCGATGGTGGACAGGCCAAGGATTATCCGGCTGTAGCTTTTCCGCCTCCTCGAATGCCGTAATCGCCTCCTCCCAGGATCCATTGCGCTCCAGTTCTTCGCCCAAATCCTGCCAGCCCCAGAAGAAATCCGGCGCTAGCTGAGTTACCTGCTGGTAAGCGTCCAAGGTTAATTGCCGCCACAGGTGCGATCGCGTCCCATCCTCCTGGCTGCGATCATGCCACAGCTTACCCAGGGAGTAATGAGCCCAGATCAGGTTCGGTTCCTGGGCGATCGCCTCCCGATAGGCCGCCTCCGCTCGGTTAATATCCCCCACCTGCTCCAGATGTTTCCCCAAGTCGTGCCACGCCGCCCCGTAATTATCGGCAAACTTAATCAGCCTACGGCAGTAGCGTAGCGCTGTTTTCACCTTGCCCCTGAATAGTGCCCGCAGCATCAGTCGGATGTAGCAGCGGCGCGGGTGAGCTACGGAGGCGATCGCCGGAGCCTGGGTATAAACGGCGATCGGCTGGGGGGAGGGTTGGGTAGGAGCGGCAACGGTCATAGTGACAAACGATTAGCGTTTTGATGGACGCGCTGATGGCGCTTGAATTGTTGGCGAGGGAGCCCTTAACGGGAATAGACCAACCTTAGGCAGATTCACCGAGAAGCATAAAGGCGGACCAGTTGTAGGGCTGGGGGTAGGTTTCACGGGTTGTCAGCATGGCATGGCGCAGCGCATCCGCCTTTGACTGTCCCTCCTGGAGCTGACGATAGAAATCAGTCATCAGGGTGGCGGTGGGTTCGTCGGGCACCTTCCAAATGGAAACCACGGTGCTTTGGGCGCCAGCGGCAGCGAAGGATCGCGCCAGCCCCACAACGCCGTCCCCAGTCACCCGACCGTTACCGGTATTGCAGGCGCTGAGCACCACCAAATCTGCATTCAATTGCAGGTTAATAATCTCTGGCGATCGCCACAGTCCACTATCAGTCTCCGTCGGAGTCAGGGCGATCGCCCCCGGCACCCCCGCCGTTCCCAAATCATCCAGCAAGCCATGGGTCGCTAGATGGATAGTGCTAGCGTTGCTTACCCGATCCAGAATTGCCTCCTTTGTAGCATCAGCCCCCAACAGCGGCTTAGCCTGCAACAGCTCGCTAATGGTTTCCGCCTCTCGCTCAGCTCCCGGCAAGGATTCAAGCTGCTCTGGACTCGCGCCCACCCGAGGAGGAACCGACGGCATAATCGGATTGCCCACCACCACCGCGCTGGGATCCGTGCCCGCCATACCCAGCTTTGACTTGTCGCTGGCATGCTTAGCCTTGAGCACCGAAGCCTGAATCGCCGGGGACACGAAAATGGCGTGGTCTTCAATTAGATAGCGCCCCTGTCCCGGCTTCAGCGCCGCAAAAGGCAGCAAAAACAATTTGCCCTGGGGGACAATCAATACCGGCTTATTAGGATCTTTAGGCAAATCCCTCTCCAAAGGCTCAATCAAATCCTGGTACAGCCCACGCAACAGTAGCGTTGCCCGCTCCTCCTCAAAGAAATTGCCCGGCACCGTTAGGCTGAAGCGTACATCCAGTAGTCGCTTCTCCAACGCCTCCTGGGTGGACAGCTTCGGCTGAGGGCGATCGCCCTGCCCCGCTCGCTTGGGAGGCTCAATTTCCAGGGGATGATACTTAACCTTGCCGTTGGGCTTCACCACCCAGCTATGGAGAACTTGATGGCCGATCGCATACTCCACCACGGTTAAATCGCGATCGCGAGCGAGCTGCTTAATTTCCGACAGCGTCAGTGGCGCTTGCTGAATCGCTTGATCCATCCTCGGAAAATCGCCCATCACCGCATTCACATCCATTGACTTATCAAAGGGAATCGGATTTAAGCGATTGGCCAACAGCTCCACAAACGCCCGCGCCCGCGCCCGTTCCGCCGCCACCAGTGCTTCCTCCGTTTCACCATTCCCTAGAAGCGCCTCCACCAGCCAGGTATAGGTATCAGCCTGGGCATCCGCCAGGGAAATTTTGTTCTCGTCCGTCAATCCCGGTCGCAGCGCCTCCCACTGATTCGCCGCCGCCCGCAGCTTGTTGATCGCCTTTGCCTTATTTTTGCGCTCAATGGAGAGCTGTCCCAGAGCAGTCAATGCCTGTCCCGTCGCCACCTGCGCACCGCTGTTTTGCGCCAACATCACCGCCCGATCCAGCGATGCCTCCGCCTGCTCCCACCGCTGAAGCGCCATATAGGTCAACCCCTGCTGTTGGAACACAATGCTTTCCCCTGGGCGATCGCCCGCCTCCTGGGCAAAGGCCAACGCCGACCGGAAGGACACCAGGGACTGATCCAGCAAATTTAGCTGGCGCTGCACCTCCCCCTGCAAAGTCCATGATCGCCGCAGCCCCGAGCTTTTTCCGGGATAGCCATCGGGCAAAAGTCCGTAATATTTCAGCGACGCCTGGGCCTGCTTCAGCGCCTCTCGGCGATCGCCCTGGCGCAGTTGTAGCCGCCCCATCCACCGCGCAATCTCCCCCTGAAAGCTAGGCAGCTGATAGACGCCCCCGTCCAGGGGAATCGGATCCGCCTCCTGTTGCTGGGCGTTGAGCTGCGCTTGAAGCAACCAGTTCGTCGCCTGTTCGTACTGCCCTAATCGCTCATAAAGTTCCGCCTGGCTGGTCATCAGCATGCCCAACAGGGGTTTATCTTCCAAGTCTTCCGCCGTTTGGTACGCCACCTGGTATGTATTCAGCGCATCGGAAAAATTTCCTTGAAGCGTTGCAATATCCCCAAGCCGGTCGTAGGTGCGCGACAGTCGGCGAGGGTCCTCCTCACGCTCGTAGATTGCTTGGGCTTGGCTATAGGCAGCGATCGCCTCCTCAAAATCCCCTTCATCCAGCGCCTTTTCGCCAGCGCTAAACTCCTCTGCGGCACCGTCGGAAAATAGGCAAATCTGGGCGGGGCGTAAGGGGCAAACCTTTGACTGAAGGGGATTATTCAGTAAATTCAGGCTCTTTAACGTTGGCGATCGCAGCGTTGCGGGCACAGACTCGATGCGATTGCCTTCAACAACTGCCGTCTTCAAACTCGGCATGCGCCCCAGGGGAGAAATATCCTGCACCTGGTTCATCGCCACAATCAGAAACTCAACCTTTGGCAACGTCGCCAACGGCTCGATATTTTCAATGCGGTTCCCCGTCAGCATGATGGACTGCCAATGGTTGAGCAGGGTGATTGGGTACACATCCCGCAAGTCAGGATCCTGGGAGCTAAACCCCGGCTGTTGGCTTAGGGTGTCCGCCGCCGTCGCGCAGCTATCGGTCCCCGCCTGCTTCAGCATCAGCTCAACGGTGTAGCGGGCGTCGGCATCTGCTCTGGCGCGGCTCTCGCAGAACGACACAAATGATGGATTATCAGTGGCGGTGCTGGGGGTCGGCTGCAAGGTGCCCTGGGCGATCGCGATTAGAAATCCTAAAGTGATCGCGGCTAACCATCGGAAGGGCGATCGCGATCGGCGTATTCCCTCACCAAGTCGCGTCCAAATCCGTTTCCCCGCTCGATACGTCATTGATCAACCTCATTTACGCCGGAGTGTTCTCGCCGAAGTGCTACCGCCAAAAGTAACTTTGCTTACGTCCACTCCCTTCCTACTCTAGCGAACCCAATCCGGCTAACTAGGGTTAACGGCAATTCATACCAAGCTTGAACGACCAAGCCAACGGTAGCCAAAAGCAAGCGAATACAAGCGAATAGATATCGAAAAACCGCTACACGCGCTTGTCTAGCATGTCCGCTAACAGTGCAAATAAAGTGACCTGGGTTGCGAAGACAAACAGAATGACGGTGGTGTCCGTTAGGTTCCACTCCACAAAGATGTCGTGCATTAGGGAGGCCAATGAACACAGATAGAAAATGCTGGCGATCGGCAGAAACACCCTCAGCGGCGCGAAATATACCCCCACCCGCACAATTAGCTGCACAAATCGGGCGGTGTCGCGGATGGGCTTGATTTTGCTGCGCCCCAGCCGAGCGTGATAGTCGATGGGCTCGTAGCGCACCCGGTAGCGGTTGGTGAGCATCGACAGGGTAATGGTGGTCGTAAAGCTGAAAGTATCGGGCAGAATTTTGAAAAATTTCTCCGCCACATCCTTGCGGAACACCCGCAGCCCGCTATTCAGATCGGGAATCGTCCGCTTAGCAATCCACTGGGCAAAGCGCACCAGAAAATACTTCGGCACTTTTCGAATAAAAGGATAGGTGACGTTTTCCCCGGTGCGCGAGCCCACCACCATGTCTGCGTTATCCATTAGAGAAACGAGATGGGGGATGGCGCTTTGGGGATAGGTGCCGTCGCCGTCGATGATGGCAATAATTCCGTGGCTGGCGTTGCGGATGCCGGTTTTTAGGGCGGCGCCATAGCCTTGGTTTTGCTGGTGGTGGATAATCCGGCAGTCGGTGCGGCTGTCTAGTAGCTCAGCGGTACGATCGCCCGAACCATCGTTAACCACCAGCACTTCGTATTCACACCCCGCCTGTCGCAACACCCGATGCAAATCATCCAGCGTTTGGGTAATCCCCAACTCCTCGTTGTAGGCCGGGATGATCACCGAAAACGGAGGACAGGGTAAAGCCATAGGTTAAAGAGCAAAAAAATTGGCAAATGCTAGACGGTGGCCGTCGCCTGCATATCGTATCGAATACCGGCTTTTTCCAATCGGTTCAGCGCTTCCCCTAGGCGATCGCAATCGGCAATCAAGCTGACCCGCACATAGCCCTCACCGCCCTCACCAAAGGCATTCCCCGGCGTCATCACCACCCCGGTCTGTTCCATCACCGACAGAGCAAAATCCGTTGACCCCACCCCTTTTGGACAAGGCACCCACAGATACATCGTGGCGCGGGTTTTGGGCACATCCCACCCCAGCTTGGCAAAGCCGTCAATCAGAAAATCACGGCGGGTGCAGTAGCGATTTTGCACTTCCGTTAAGTAGGTGTCGGGGAGGGACAAAGCCGTTTCTGCCGCCGTTTGCAGAGCAGAAAATAGACCGTAGTCCAGGTTGGTTTTCAGGGTGCGCAGTCCTTGAATAATCTGGCTGTTGCCCACCACAAATCCAACGCGCCAGCCTGCCATATTGTAGGTTTTTGACAGGGTATGAAACTCCACGCCAATATCCTTGCCGCCGGGGATTTCCAGTAGGCTCGTGGGCTGATAGCCGTCAAAGGCCAGCTCCGCGTAGCAAAGGTCGTGCACCAGCATAATTTCGTAGTGCTTGGCGAACTTGACCACCTCTTCGAAAAATTCGCGGGGAGCCGTGGCGGCGGTAGGATTGCTGGGATAGTTGAAGTAGAGAATCTTGGCGCGACGGGCCACGTCTTCGGGAATTTCCGACAAGTCAATCAGCCAGTCCTTTTCCGCGCACAGCTTCAGGCTATGAACATGGGCACCAGCAATTAGCGGACCACGAAAGTGAGCTGGGTACGCTGGGCTGGGGACCAAAACCGTATCGCCAGGATTGAGGTAGGCGATCGCCAAATGCGCCAGCCCTTCCTTGGAACCCAAAAGTGGCAGCGCCTCATTATTGGCATCCAGGCTGACCCCGTAGCGACGGTAGTACCAGTCTGTAATGGCCTTGCGGAAATTTGCCGTGCCCTCAAAGGGGGGATAGCCATGGTTGCTGGCATCCGCCAGCGCAGCCTGAGCCGCCTCAATTACCGGGGCCGGCGTGGGTCCATCGGGGTTGCCCATCCCCAGGTCAATTAGATCTAGCCCGTTCTCCCGCGCCTTGGTCTTCAGCTCATCCAGCCGGGCAAATACGTAGGGTGGCAACACGCGAACCCGGTCCGCAGTCTGGAACTTTACCGGCGTTTGGGGGACAGAAGGCGCTGTCATAGGGTTATCTCCTCGGGATGGCGATCGCCATCGACATCGTATTGGGGGTTAACGGGCTGAGCAGATTCCGACGGCGGAGCAGTTAGGCGAGTCGACGCGGTGGTGGACACCATAGCCGCCATAACGATCGCCGGGGACACCGGGAACGGCAGATGGTGAATATCGGATCGCTCGTGGCAAGCAAAGGTCGCCGCCGCTTCCAATTCCTCCAGGCTAATCGCGCCCATGCCCATATCCGCCAGGGTGGTCGGCAGATGAATCGCTCGGTAAAACTCTAGCAGTTGCTGTCGAGCTGTCGCGGCCAATTGGCTGCCCTGGACCATTTCCTCCAGCCGTAGCTGCACCAAAATTCCATAGGCCACCTTTTCGCCGTGGAGGGTGCCGTGGCTGGCAGGCAACTGCGTCAATCCGTTGTGCACCGCGTGGGCTGCCACCGTTCGACACTGGGCACCGCCAACGCCGCCGATCACTCCCGCCATCAATACCGATGCGTCCACCATTTCCCGCCAGCGATCGCCCCCCGGCTCCTTCAGGGCATCGATGGAATGTTGCAGCAACAAATCCCGCAATACCCTCGCCTGCTGTACCGCTGACACAATCAACGTCGCCTGGGAATCGCCGCTGCTAATGGACGCCTCGTACCACTTCGCCAGGGCATCCCCAATCCCCGCCGCCAGCATCCGATTGGGAGCCGTCGCCACCAGGTCATAATCCAAAATCAACAGCTCCGGGCACTGATTCAGCGGCACGTCGTACAAAAATGCCCCGTCGTCGGAATAGACATTGGACAACGCCGTCCACGCCGCACAGGTGGCTCCAGTGGTGGGCACGGTAATGACGGGAATCCCCTGCTGATGGGCTAAAAGTTTTGCTGTATCCAGCGCCTTGCCACCGCCCAAGCCAATGACAAAGTCTGCCCTATGCTCCGTCGCCACTCGATTCAACCGCGCCATCACTGTTTCGCTACAGTCCGGCAGGGTGCTCGCCGTTTGCACCGCCAACTCCGCCAGTGCCTTGTCTAAACTCGCCTGCGCCGAGGCGATCGCCCGGTCACCGCCCACCACAATGGGTCGAGAACCAAACCGTGCCAAAACCTCCGCCGCCTCCGCCAAAATCCCTGCGCCCCGCACAACCCGCCCCGGAGCGATCGCCAATGCTGACGAGAGGGCTGCGGCGGCAGAAGATGCTGATAAATTCAACGGCGATGCGTTGGCGGCATCTGATGCAGGGAATTTAGTAGACATAGAACACTTGGGAATTTAGCTCGACATTTTAGGAATTTTAAGGTTGGCGAGGATGGGGTTTAGTCTAGGATTTTAGACCGAAATTATTGGGCTTATCATCCTAGCAACTCAGGCTTCTCCGAAGAAACTAGGGGTTATTTTTAGGCGGTTTTGTGGAAGCTGAATTGCGGAGACTGAAAGCGCTGTGGGACCTTTTAGCGCGCTAGCTTCCATCACATGCAATTGATTCTGTCTGCCGTTAGTTGGCGTACAGCGTAACCGTGGGATTTTCGTCGATGCGGCTGGTGAGCGATCGCGAAATCTCCCCCAAATAGGTCGGTTCAGACACCTCATCGTCCAGGTGCTTAATCGTCCGAACCCGCACCACTAAAGGCGCAACGGCTCCCCCTAAACGTCCAGGGGAGTATAGGTCCAACGCCGCCTGTCGCAGAGTTGCATCGATGGTTTCATCGTCCAAATCCGGCGCAACGGCAATCACCGCCTCCACGCCTCCGGTGTCATAAACCAGGGAGTATCGCGCAGCTCCGTCAATAATCGGGCGCTGGAAAAATGCAATACCGAATCCAAACAGTCCGGCAGTCAACACCCCCGTAAAGGCAGTGATGCCAACCATTCGAAACCGAAAACCCCAGCCAAACACAAAGGCAAGGACGGTAAATGCGGCGCAGGCGAGGTCAAATAACCCTAAATATTTAGCCCCTTCCAAGGACAGGGCTGTGACGTCGAGGGAGCTAAAATCCATTGATTTCTAGGGCAGTTTTTCTCTAGGGCAGTTAACGGGCGCAGTCGGCGCAGTGGCAATCAGCGCAACAGTCCATAGATTCTATCGCTTTAGCCCCCATTCCCCGTCCAATTAGTCTTCTACGAACTAATCTTCCATCAATCGATCCAGCCGTTCCCGAAGCTCCAGTCGAATCAACGCCCGCAAAAAGACAAAGCAGCTCACTCCGGCGATCGCAAAAGCAAAAATCGCCCAATTCACCAAACCGCCACTCACCAGCACCGCCCCCACCAGCGCAGCAAAGCCAGTCACTGTGCCATACAACAGGGTTTTGATGCCCATATTCATCCGTCGCAGGGCGCGATCGCTCTCCAGGGACTTCACCCGAATTTCCAGCTCCCCCTGGATCACCCGCTCCTCTAGCCGCAGCACCGCCAACTCCAACGGGCTCGGCTTGCGAATCTTCTCCGTCACAAACAGCGTCGCCTGCTTCGCCACCTCCAAAAGCCCGCGACCGCCTGCCTCCTGAATCCCAGCCCACCGCTTTACGAAGGGCTTCGAAGCCGCCAGCAAGTTGTAGCTCGGGTCCAACCGCCGCGCGATGCCATCCAGAGTTGTTAGCGACTTCAGGGCATAGGTCATCTGTGCTGGTAGGCGAAACGGCTGCTCCTCAAACAGCGTCGCAATTTCCTTTTGCATCTGAACAAATTCACCCACCTCAACCGGTCGCTCGGCAAATTTTTCCAGCGTGAAATCCAACAGCTTACGCACCGGTCGCATATCAGAAACCGGCTCAATAAAGCCCATTTCAATGAGCGTATTGAGGACCCCATCCGTATCTTTTTTGAGAACAGAAAACAGCGTCTGAACCATCTGTTCCTTCGCCAGAGACTGCATTTCCACAGCCATGCCAAAGTCATAGAAAATCAGCTCCCCCTTAGGCGTAACCGCTAAATTTCCCGGGTGGGGGTCCGCATGGAAAAATCCATCTTGCAAAAACTGCTTTAGGTAGCAGCAAATCCCCAACTGATTTAGCGCCTTAACATCCACCCCCATGGACTCCAATTGGGGCACATCATCCACCTTCGTCCCCGACAGGTATTCCATCACCAAGACTTTGGACGTTGTATAGGGCCAATAAATTTTTGGGACAATTACGCCTGGATAGTCTTGGAAATTCGTTCGAAATCGCTCGGCGTTTTGAGCTTCTTGCAGATAATCAATTTCCCGAAACAGAATGCGGAAAAACTCATCGTAAATTCCCTGCAAATCGTAGGTTTTAGCCCACGGGAATCGCTTATTGCAGAATTCAATGAGCTGCTGAACAACGGTGGAATCTACCTTGATCAGCGGCTCCAGCCCAGGGCGCTGCACTTTGACTACCACTTCCTCACCGTTGGGCAACATCGCCCGGTGAACCTGTCCCAAACTGGCGGCGGCGATTGGCGTAGGGTCAAAGCGCTGGAACAGCTCACCAATGTGCTGCCCCAATTCCTGCTCGACGCGGGCGATCGCCTCAGAGGAACTGAAGGGCGGCACCGAGTCCTGGAGTTCACTCAGGGCACTGATATAGCTTTTGGGCAGCAGGTCAGGACGGGTCGAAAGGGCCTGCCCAACTTTGATAAATGCCGGACCCAAATCCACTAACTTCTTCGACAGCCACCTAGCCCGCTTCTCCTGGCGCTTTTCGTTTTTGTGTCGCCCCAGGGCAACATCCAACCCCACTCCCGTAAAAAATCGGGCAACAGCACTGAAGACGCTAATGCGCCGAGACATCAGCGAATATTGCGATCGCTGCGGAAAAGTTTGGGAGGGAAGTTGCCGAGCCAGCATGCACCAAAGAGCGAAAAACTGGAAAATACTGCTGCGTAGAATCAGCGCAAGATCAAAGCCCCAAGCAAAACGCTAATGCATCGCTTCTGCAAACCATCAACTTCTGGACGGCTGGGTACTTTCGCTTAACTGGCTTCAGTTTAAGGGATTCCGGGGCGGGAGGATCTCAATCCGCCACCGAAGCCGTCTTTTAGTTACGAGATCGAGTTAGCAATGTGATTGAGCAGGGTCGGACTGGGGTGGGGCGATTGCCAGACAACCTGAACAATCCAATGCAACCGCCCTGAGTACTGGTAGCATCCTTTACTAGGGGTATTCTACACGTCACTTTTTGAGACAATAACCAAAGGCTGCGTCGCTGCCGATAGTTTGCATCTTCTTGCGCCAAATCACATAACACAGAGTAGTGATATGGCGATATTGGACGGTCAATATACGGAAGGCTAAAGGCAAGTTGATACAGAGCCAACACGACACGTAGATAGAGCGCGACATGGAAAATTCCGGGGACGGCCAACAGCGAATTAAACAGTGGATGAACCACGTCGGATGCCGCAGTTGGCGGGCATTAGCTGAGCGGTCTGGCGTTTCGCTTTACCAAATTCGCCAGCTTCGTGAGGGGGAAGTCGCGCGGATGCGGCTAGAAACCCTGGGACAACTCGCCAAGGCGCTAGAGGTAACAACCGTTGACCTCCTCGCAGCCGTAACCGAAATTTCCCCAGACCTGGGCGCCGGCGAAGACCTAGAGTCGGACGAAGAGAGCGGGGCAGAAGCAAACTCCGGCGGTCTCGTGGACAGCGCACGGGAGTTGGCGGCGATTCAGCAGGAGTATGACCGCTTAAAGGACGAGGTCAAAAACAATCAGGACCAGCTCTGGGAAGGTTTCCAGAAAGACTCTTTAATGATCTTGGAGCCGTGGCTGCTGAGCTGGTACAAGGCGGTAGATGCGGTACAAAAAAATCCTCAAATTCCCGCCAACCGGTTGCTTCTACTGCTGCGCCCCCTGGACGAACTATTGAACCAGTGGTCGGTTGTCCAAATTGCGCCCATCGGTGAAGAGGTAGCGTTCGATCCCCAGTGGCATCAGGTCGCTCAGGGTAAGGCAGAACCGGGCGATCGCGTCCAGGTGGTAATGCCTGGATTCCGCCACCACGGGCGCCTCCTCCATCGCGCCCAAGTTAGGCCGGTCAATCTGCTGGAGTAAAGCCCGAAAATCAGCCTAAAAAACTAGCGCGCCAAAGTCGGATCCAGCCACAGCAATAGTTCATCCAGCAAGCGATTTAAGTCTCGGTAAACGATTTCATCCTTCACCCAGTTACCAATAGCGCTGAAGGAGTCACTGAGGTTGCTGAAGCGATCGCCCAACTCCGCTAATCCAGGGCCAGATAATTCCATCTCCTGACCAATGGGCGTTAGGTGGTTTCCTGCCAGCAGTTGAATCGAGCTTAAGTTACCAAATCGCTCAGAAAAGATTGAATACAATTCCCGAGACTGATCAATTTCATCGGTTTTAAACTTGACGATTAAATTTCGGCGAATATGATACTTTTCCTCGATTAATTGAAAAGTTTCGTCGGGCGTTGGATCGAATTCTAAATTGTTAGAAATAGGGCTAAAACGACGCCCTGAATTAGGGTTTTCCTGGCGGCGATCGCCTAGCCATTTATTAACGGACTGATTAATTGACTGACTAATGGACCGTCCCAATTCTCCGGGCAAATTCACGTTGACGCCCTTGTCCAGCCCATCCTGCATATTCCGCTCCATCCGCTGCACTAGGGGCGAAAGCTGATCCATCAGTGGCACTGCTCGAGTGGCTGGGAAATTATTGAACGAAATAAACATATTCCCCGCCCGCTCCACCGACATAGCGCTCCCTAGCAGCAGGTGCAGCTTGCAGCCCATACTGTGCCCC
>JBCCTE010000032.1:0-12528 GCA_039198915.1 Cyanobacteria bacterium P01_D01_bin.73
AGAGTAGGTCTAATACTTACTTGATCGTGACGAGTTAATCTTTTTTACCCGTTTTGGTGCCGGCAACTTTTGAGGCTGGCTTAGCGTTGCGATGGTGGTTAAACCCTATGGCAGACTCGAATTTTGATCCAATTCACTATGCCGCTCAGGCGACTTCAGTTAACTCTGGTTTGAGTTCTTCGGCAGGCTCCGAGGCGGTAGACAATTCCGCTGAGGTTATTCAATCTCGCCTGCGATGGGTTGCTTTTCGACTGGCGATCGCCACCTGGTTGCTAATGGCAATTGGTAGTGCTACCCGAGTAACCAACGCCGGTTTAGCCTGTCCTGATTGGCCACTGTGCTATGGACAGCTTTTGCCTTGGCAGCAAATGAATTTACAGGTGTTCCTAGAGTGGTTTCATCGCCTGGATGCTGGAATTTTAGTTCTGGGAACAACAGGCATGGTGGGCTACGCGGCGGCTCAACGGCGATCACTACCTCGCTGGATTTTACCCTTAGCCATTGTGGCGTGGTTCACATTGCTATCCCAGGCAGTTCTTGGGGCTTTAACAGTCACTCAGCTTCTACGTTTTGATATTGTTACTGCTCACTTAGGCACAGCATTAGCCTTCTTCATAATGATGCTGGTCTTAGGCACTGGACTCTTGCCATATCAGGGTTTAGGACAGTCGCGATCACTGCGAATCTTGTCAGTTATTGCTGCGGTCGCCATCTATGGACAGAGCATTGCGGGGGCACTTGTCGGATCCCAATGGGCACTTCACCAATGTTTGAACTTACAGCAACTGTGCGGATTTATGAACGGGCATTTGTGGGGAATTATCCCCGCCGTCGGCACAAGCTTAGCAATGATAATTGCCGCCTGGAAAACTCCAGCACTACATCCTTGGTGCCGAATGCTGATTAAAGGCGCAGCGGCACTACTTCTACTTCAATTGTTGATTGGCTACGGTACGTTTCGCCTTCATTTACAAGTTGAGCCCCTCACGGTTTTACACCAGGCGATCGCCTCAGGTCTACTCGCAATATTCGTTATATTTTCTACTTTAATTCATCGGAATCGCGTTGCTTCAGCGTAGGAAATAGTTTCTGAAGCCGCCTGTTTTTCTGTCTCTGATCTCTACGCTAATTTCCCGTTTTCTATCTCATTTTCTTACTGCTCTAACTGGAGCGTCCTATGCAAGAGCTTTTTACAACCCAATGGTCGGAAAAAACTAAGCATCACGCTAATATTTGGCAGGTTTTTCAAAGCTATATCCAATTAACAAAGCCCCGCATTATCGTCCTCCTTTTGGTCACAACATTGGCTGCAGTTTTTGTTGCCAGTGAAGGACGTGTAGATCCAGTTATTTTGATCGCATCGCTGGTTGGTGGAACCCTTGCTTCAGCATCGGCAAACACCATGAATTGTCTTTATGATCGCGATATCGATTGGCAAATGGAACGTACCCGCGATCGCCCCCTGCCTTCCGGGCGAATTCAACCTCGAGATGCGCTGATCTTTGCGATCGCCCTCGCCGTTTCCTCCTTCAGTTTGCTAACAGTTTTTGCCAATGTTTTGGCGGCTAGCTTAGCAATGGCGGGCATTGTCTTTTACGTCCTGATTTACACCCATTTTCTAAAGCGCCACAGCAGCCAAAACATCGTTATTGGCGGAGCTGCGGGCTCCATCCCCCCCTTGGTTGGCTGGGCAGCGGTTACCGGCGAACTGTCCTGGGCGCCATGGGTAATGTTCTGGATTATTTTCATCTGGACACCTCCTCACTTCTGGGCCTTGGCGCTGAATATCAAGGATGACTATGCCAGCGTCGGCGTGCCCATGCTCCCTGTGGTCCGTGGCGCAGAAGAAACTGCCCGTCAAATTTGGTTGTACGCCGTAGTACTGGTGCCATTTTCCTTGCTCCTAGTCTTCCCCCTGGGGGTTTCTAGCTGGCTCTATGCTGCCCTTGCCCTGGTGTTGGGAGAGCGTCTATTGCAGAAGTGTTGGCTGCTGCTGCGGGAACCTGAGGACCAGCAACGGGCGCGATCGCTATTCAAATTCTCCATCGCTTACATGATGCTGTTGGCGTTTGGCATGGCGATCGACAGCTTGCCAATCGTTCACACCGTAGGTCATTGGGTCATTGACTCAGCGTCAAATCTGCCAACGGTTTTGAGTGCTTTAGGCTAAGCTCCAACTGCTTTTCTCGGCCGCCAATACCCCTGTAGACTACGGAGCATGCTCGCAAAACCTTGCAAGTGTGCTCCGTTTTTAGGAAATCCATGGCATATCCTCCCATGCAGACTCCTGGCGCTACCTTTACCGATCCCAATCCTGGCGGAGGTCAAAGGCTGGTGCAGAGGATTTACGTGTGCCATTACACTCCCCTGGGCGATCGCAAACAACGCCTCGAATCCATCCTGCGCGAAGTCTCCTTAGCCCCCATTATTTGGGTGGAGGAAGAGCCTTCAGACAATTGCTTCTACCAAAGAAGTGATAAGGAATGGGTTAAAAAGATTGACTTTGCCTATGCGGAGGATCCGCATTACCAGACCTTAAGGCAGCCTCGCGAGCTAAGACGTTCAGAAATATCACTGGCTTATAAGCATTGGAAGTGCTACCAAAATATTGTTCAAGGCAGTATTGAAACGGCCTTGATATTGGAAGACGATGTCATTCTCTGTAATGATTTCAAGTCAACACTTTCTCACTATTTAGGACAAACTCCAGAAGACTGGGATGCTATTTTTCCTGGCTCTGGCGCTGGTCTTCGCATCACCAACACAAGATCTGGGGAAGTGGCATACCGGAAAGAGCATCCTGCCAGTAAGTGCACTGATTCTTACCTGATCAATGGCTTTACAGCTCAACGCCTCTACAAACTTTTAAAGACGATTTGTTTGCCCATTGATATCGAGTTGGCATGGGGACTCAAGGTTTGCAATTCTAATGTCTATTGGTGGGAACCACCTTTGATTATTCAGGGAAGTCAGCAAGGACTGTATCGCTCAGCAATTCAAGACGATGCTGTTCCAGCTCTGCTTGACAAAGATGAAATCAATTCCAAGGATCATACTGGTCCTTCGAAATTAGCTTTTCACAACAACGATCTCAGTCAAAAATCCAAGACGGCATTGTTTTTCCTGGCTGATCGCTCAATCTACCGCGATCGCCTAGTCAGCAGCTCAGAGATTTTCTTTAGCCCCGATTGCCAAACCCAGCTTGATCCTAGCCAGCTTCTTTGCGTTCAAACGCGATCACAACCCACCGACATCAGCGCCTATCTGGATCCAATATCTCAGCAGTGGCAACCGGATTTGATTGTCATTAAAGCTGACGCAACTCAACGAGCGTGGCCGCTGAATTTGCGATCGCAGTCGGCTCCAAAAGTCTTAATTGTTGGGGATACTCATCACCTACAGCGCCCGATTCAATCCCTGCTGGGCTATGTGGAGAAGGAACAGTTCGACGTCATTGTTTCGGAGCATGATCGACACCATCTTCACTACTTCGCCGAAGCGGGTCATCCTCGCGCAATTTGGCTGCCGGGGTTTGCAACGAACCCCCATCGTCGTCCTCCCCAGGAAGCCTATCAATATCCGTTAGTCTTCATTGGCAGCGCCGGTCAGTTTCATCCCTATCGTCGTCACTTGTTGGAGCAAATTAAGCAACAGGGATTTCCGCTTTTCCATACCCAAGCGCCACAAACTCAGGCAGCAGATTTGTACAATCAATCCCTAATCAGCCTGAATATTTCTTTGAATGGCGATTTAAATTTACGGGTATTTGAGGTGTTGGCGGCTGGGGGATTTTTACTGACAGATCGACTGACGCCGGAGTCTGGTTTGCCGATGCTTTTTGAGGACGGTAGGCATTTGGTGACTTTCGATAGCGAGGCGGATTTGTACGACAAGTTGCGATATTACTTGAATCATCCTCAGGAAGCGAAGGCGATCGCCCGCGCTGGGTACGAACATTATTGGCAAAATTACAGTCCCGAATTGCATACTCAGCGATTATTTGATTACCTCAATACGGGCGAGATTGAGTCTAAGTATCTTGCCACCGCTGATGTTCGAGTTCGAGTTTAGGGGCAAGTTTGCCAGGGTAAGTTAGGGGTTGAAATGGGTTTGCGCGCACTATCGCTGAATCAACGGGCCGCTGCATACGAGGTTTTGCAGGAGGCGCATTTGCGATCGCTGCAGCCAGTAGAGATCTTGATCGATAGCTCTGTGGATCCTCGGCTAGCTACAGACGCGGTGGACTTACCTCGATTGCAACCCACTTGCTGGAATGACGTCGGGGATGCAAATGGGGCTGCTCATTGGTTGGAGCAGTGCGCGATGGGCGATCGCATTCCAGTGGCAGATGGGGCAACGGCCAGGGGTAAAACATGGCATTGGCTCACGGTGGATCCCAGTCAGATTGAGGAGTCGGTGTTTCTAGAACGGCTTCAATCCATCCACTTCGAAAATCTGCTGTTGGTAAGCGATCGCCCTTGGCAGCCAGTGACCCTTGAGCTGCATCAAGCACTGGAGTCGTTGGAAGCGGTGTCATCCCCCCAGCCTGGGTTAACAATTTTGTCATTGGTTGCATCGCCAGTAGCACCGTCGATTGCTGCTCAGATGTCGGACCAAACTTTAAGTCAAATCAATTTAAACCAAAGTTCTTTGTCCTCCGATACGCCTTTGGTGCTCGGGCGATCGCCGTCTTCTCCTCAGCCCCAACCCTCAGTCAATGTCATTCCGCCCTCGCTACCGCCGAAGCGGATTTTGGTGATTAGCAACCTATATCCCCCCCAGGAGCTGGGAGGCTACGGGCGATCCATTGCGGACTTTGCGGCGGGATTGGGTCGTAACGGTCACACGATTCAGGTGCTGACCTCGGATTCGACCTACCTGGGTGAAATTAGCAAGCCAGAACCGTCAGTGGATCGGGGGCTACAACTGTTTGGCACCTATGACGGGGGCACTACCGCCTTTGAGGATCAGCAGCAAATTCTGGATGTTCTTCGCCACAACCATCAGCTTCTTTCGCAGGCGATCGCCACCTTCCAGCCTGACCTCTGCCTAGTGGGTAACATCGCCTTCCTCGGTAGCATGATTTTTCAGCCGCTCCTGGAGCGCAATATTCCGATTATTCATCATCTGGGTTTTGCTTCGCCTCCGTATTCTTTGCCGGAGTATCCCAAGCATCCTCTCTATCATCTAGCGATGGCGAGCGACTACGTGCGTGATTGCCTGGTAGCGCAGCAATTTCCCGTCCAGGACAGCATTACGGTCTACCCCAGCGCCCTGGTGCGAGAGTTCTATCAGCCAACTTTGCCGACTCGCGATCGCCTGCGTATTGGCTACGCCGGTTTGGTGATTATGAGCAAGGGCGTTCATATCCTGCTAGAGGCGCTTCACCAGCTACAGCGGCAGGGGATTGATTTTGAATGTGCGATCGCCGGCGATGCGATCCACGCTGACTATAAAGAGGAGCTGGATCGATATATCCAAGCGGCGGATCTGGGCGATCGCGTCACCTTCGTCGGGCTGCTTAATCGCCAGGAGCTAATTCAGTTCCATCGCTGCCATAACGTCCTAGTCTTCCCATCCATCATGGAGGAAGCCTTTGGCATTACCCAGGTGGAGGCAATGGCGGCGGGATTGACCCTGATTACCAGCGCGATTGGCGGTGCTAAGGAAGTGGTGGAAAACGGCATCAGCGGCTTGACGGTGGCTCCCAACAATTCGGCGTCCCTTGTGCAAGCGCTAACTTACCTGGTGCAAAATCCGACGCAATGGGAGGCGATCGCTCAGCAAGGACAGAAACGCGCCCTAGAAAAATTCGACATTAGGCGTTCGGTGGCCCAGCTAGAGCTACAATTCCAAAAGCTTTTGGAGCAGGCTGCATCAATGTCTCCAGCGTCGTCGTCACCGGCATTGTTGTCGTCATCGGCGATCAATCCCAAGGCATCTTTCAGATCTTGGTCCCCTATTCCATCCCCACCCCCGTCCTCGCGATTTATGACTTGGCTGATTGACCAGTTGCAAAGCTGTCTAAACGTTTACAAGCAATCCCCCCAAGACGGGAGCACGATCGCCATCTTGCGAGAAATGCGGAAACAGGTGGCGCAGTTTTGGCTAAACTCCCCAGCGGATGCCCTGGAAACCCTCTACAACAGCCCCCTTGGCACCGCCTACCAACAGTTTTTACACAGCGGATTCCAGCAAAATCCCCTAACGGACGAGGAGCAACAGCTACTACAAGGGTTAACCCAAACCGTTGCCCAAGGGCTGGAGCAACCGGGAGCAATCAACGCCCTGCTGGGAGTAATGCTTTACTTCCCCGCGGACAGAATGCAGGTGCGCGACGCAGAAAATCGCCTGCCCGCTTGGTTACTGCCGGACTATCAACAATGTTTCGTGGGAGCCACCTCCTCGTCGGCGGCAACTCCGGCGATCGCCCAACCAGCACCCTCGCCAGTCCTCCCCCCTGACGCGAAGCCCCTTTGGGATGACGCCTTCTTAAACCAGCTACTGGGATCTGCCAACCTCTACAGCGCCAACCCCACCGATCCCAAAGTTATCAACCGGTGTCGCGAAACTCGCCAGGCGATCGCCCGCCTATGGTTGCAAGTCCCGGCAGCCAACCTGGAGCAAGTTTACAAAGGTCCTCTGGGGCAGAACTACCTTGCATTTCTAAAAAGCGGCTTTCACCGTGCGCCCCTTTTGGAGCCCGAACAGTCCTGCCTAAAGGAGCTGTCTGAAGCGGTAAAACAGGGATTTGACTCCCCCTTCGGACTCCAGTCTCTACTGGGCGTTATGCTGCATCTCCCCCCCGGCACCATGCAGGTTCGAGATGCAGCAAACCGCCTACCCGCGTGGCTGCTAAGCGATTATCAAACCGTCTTCGAGACCGAATCCCAACCCCAGACGACCCCATCGATCCCATCGCCAAATGTCAACGTCGCACCGCCCCAGGACATGACGTTTCTCAACCGACTTCTGGGCTGCTTGAATCTCTACGAAATTGATCCCTCCGACCCGGCGATCATTGAAAATCTGCGCGGACTGCGTCAACAGATCGCCCAAACCTGGCTTGATACAGCCCCACAGGACCTCGAAGCCGTCTTCTCTGGCGAGTTTGGCCGACGATACTGCACTTTCTTAAAAAGCGGCTTCCATCGAGAGCCCTTGACGGCGGAAGAAAGCACCTTTAGACAACAGCTAGCCGAAAAAATCAGCACCGGCATTGAGCATCCTCCAGGGCTGAAAGCATTATTAGGAGGCATGCTGTATTTCGCTCCTGGCTCCATGAAGGTTAGCAACGCAGAGCAACGCCTACCTCAGTGGCTTTTGCTAGATTACAAAGCAATTTTTGAAAGTTAAAGAAAGAGGGCTTTTCACTGAAGTGAAGGCTCAATTCTTGAAGAGGCTTCAACTTGACGCTACCTATTTGGAATCAGGCCAATTCTCCCTTGCGTTGCACGGTTCTTGAACTGCTGGCGATAGGGCGCTACGTCGATAACGAGCCTTTTAATGAGGAGTCGCGATCGCCACCCTTCGAGAAAATCTCAATCTTTTTGCGAACCATTGCTAACTATCGTCAACTAAGAAGAGGACGCTTAACGCTTTGGTAGATACACAGTAGAAAAGCGGAGCCGAAATACTTATATTAAGGTGTCGTTTAGCTTATGTTGAACTTGGGAGGTTTCTATTCCTGAGCCACTGACCCTCACCGTTAGTTTACGAGGCACGCGGGAAGACAAAGGGCATTATCAACTCTTTCGCCTCACCGGACTTCTCGACGCGTTTTCCGAGCCTACCTTCCGAAAGGAGCTTAGCAACTGCGTTGACGAAGGACCACCCCATCTGCTGCTAGACCTGTCTAACGTTACCTTTCTCGACAGCTCTGGACTGGGTGCTTTAGTTCAAATTGCGAAAAAAGCTCAGACCGCCGGAGGAACGTTCCAAATTGTGACCAATCCTCGCGTCACTCAGACAGTGAAACTCGTACGTCTTGAGGAATTCTTATCATTACGAGAGTCCGTCGATATCGCCATTGGACACATTCCTAAACCTGATGGTGGCTGATACAAATGCATATTTGGCTACCGAGCCTGAGTCCCATTGCCCAACGGTGCTTGACCATGCACTGGCACAGCTTTTTTGGCCCAGGCTCGGCTTTGTAATGTCAACGGTGCAATCATTAAGAGCACAAACGTCTCCCGGTGCATCTCCCTTTAGCTCGTCGACTCTACAATCGTCGGAGAATGGACGAGTCGGGACGTTGGCTAATGCTGAAGTAGGTCTTGAGGCAAGTTCTGAATCAGACCATCCAACCGGTGACACCTCAAGCTCAGCAGCGTCTGGCTCACTAAAGCCGCTGCCATTTTCGGAGATTGCCCGCCTCTCCCCAAGCGCCTTAGCCTACATTGGCGATGCGGTATACGAATTACACATTCGCAGCCAGTTTTTATTTCCCCCCCGACGCCAGCGAAGTTACCATCAGCAGGTTGTGGCCCAGGTTAGGGCTGAACAGCAGGCCTCTGCGTTGGCATCATTGGAGCATCAGCTCACAGACGATGAGAAGGAGTGGGTACGTCGAGGCCGCAACAGCGTAGGGAAGCGATCGCGCCACAACAATCCTGTCGCCTATCAAAATGCCACTGCCTTTGAGACCCTGATTGGATACCTCTTCCTAACGAACCCAGCACGACTTGCTACTCTGCTGTTGGTCTTGGGGAGTAAGGAGTCTAATGGTGATCAATCCAAAGTGACGACTTATTCGAAGTAGCCTTTAACAATACCTAGAAAAGTTTGGAAAGCCTTGAAAGAATTGGCGTCTCGGCACCGATAGGTCTGCAATAAGCAAGACTCTAACCTTCAAAATTCAAATAATTGAACTATGGAGCTATACTGATCTCCTGGCATCAAATCAACTTGATGGCACCATTGTCTGCGAGACAATTGCTTGCGAGACATCGGCGCTTCAACGGGAGATCTCTCAAGTTTCTAGCTTCCTTACTCCTGCGCACTGAGTCCCTCGTAAAGCGAGTAGTGAGCATCACCGATCAATCCATTTGTGACCGCTTGCTGTTTCAATCTGAACCTTGACACACATTTAAATCTTTGGACCCTTAACGTCATTTACTAGCTGCCCCTGGGAATTCGCTCAGCCGGCTGCTGTTTCAACTTCTATTGCTGTATTTTTCACGTTGCTGAAGCTTTTTCTGCGTTTTCCTGGCGCGTTGCTCGCTTCTCCGTTAAGCCACTTTCCTGTAAGCCACCTTCGATTCAGCGCAGCAAAGCTTCTGACTAGTTTGCTTTTTTAGCCCCATTTCACCGTTCCTTCATTACGTCAGGCGTCCCATGAGTGATTCCCGTTCTCAGTCAGGCTCCGAGTTTTCTAAACCTTCAGGTCAGTCTGATCGGCGTTCTTCGGGGCGCTCTTCTGATTTTTCTGGCGGCGATCGCGGCGGCAAAAAGTTTCAGGGTAAAAAATTCCAGGGCAAAAAATTTCAGGGCAAGAAATTCCAAGGCGGGAAGAAACAGGGCTACGGCGGCCGCTCGGATGGTGGATATGACCGAGGGGGGCGATCGCGGGATCAAGATGGACGCAGTGGATATGACCGGGGCGGAAACAATCGCGGCGGATATGACCGGGGCGGATATGACCGGGGCGGAAACAATCGCGGCGGATATGACCGAGGCGGGTATGACCGGGGCGGAAACAATCGCGGTGGATATGACCGCGGTGGATATGGCGGCGGATCTCAGAGGGGCGATCGCCGTGACTACCGTGGCGGCAACTACCAATCCAGAGATCGTCGCGGAGGACACTCCGACGGTTATTTCCAGGATCGAAGATCCCCTGATCGGGGGGGTGATGGAGATTCTAGGGGCGATCGCCGGTACTCGAAAGGTGGTTACCAGGGAAGCTCTAGGGGCGGCTATAAAGGGGGCGGTGACAGCGATAAGTTCTCTCGAGGTGGTAAGCGCCCTGATTTCAATCGAGATCGCCGAGGCGATTATCGGGGCAGAGATTCTCGGGATCAAGATTCGCGCGGTCGTGGCGATCGCCGCTACCAAGATAGCTATGACCGCCGAGACAGCCGCGATAATTACGGCGGACGCAATAGCTATGGTGGGCGAGATAAGCGATTTTCTGGCGATCGATCGCCCAAGCTCCGTAATCCCGACTCGCGCGATGGGAAGGGGCGTTATCAATCACGGGATTCACGCGACTGGCAGGATTCGCCTAGGGGATCTAATTCTGGGCGCGATCGCCAGGGGCGGTTTCCTCGAGATCGCAATGATGGCTACCGTGGTCAGGGACGGGGCGATCGCCGAGACTTTCGTGGATCATCCAACCAGCGCTTTAGGAAAAATCCTTTCTCCTCCTCTGAAGAGCGCGGCAATCGCGGGTTGAATGAAGATCAATCCCCCCAAGACCAAGCTTTAGATCAAGAACAATCCAATGAATCTAACGATCTAATCTATGGTCGCCACCCGGTTTTGGCGGCGCTGGAATCAGATGAGCGATCGCTCCACAAAGTGTGGGTGCTATCAAGCCTGCGCTACGATCCCCGCTTTCATCAGCTACTACAGGAAGCCAAGGGCGATGGCACCGTCATTGACGAAGTCTCTCGTTCTCAGTTAGATCACCTGAGTCAGGGGAATAACCACCAGGGAATTCTGGCGCAAATTTCCCCCTATGAATACACCGCCCTGAGCGACTTAATTGAAAAAGCCAAAGAGGCAACGGAACGCCCGGTAATCGTTGTCGCTGACGGGATCACTGATCCCCATAACCTTGGCGCGATCGCCCGCACCATCGAGGCTCTCGGACTCAACGGCCTAGTCATACCCCAGCGGCGCGCCGTCGGCATCACTTCCACCGTCCTTAAAGTCGCATCAGGAGCCCTAGAAACCCTTGCCGTCTCCCGAGTCGTTAATCTAGTCCAGTCTCTGGAAGCACTGAAAAACGCAGGATTTTGGATTTACGGCATTGATTCCAACGCCAGCCAAAGCCTCCACAAGGCAACCTTTGATACCCCAGTCGCGATCGTGGTTGGAGCCGAAGGAGCCGGTTTAGGCGTCCTAGTCCAAAAAAACTGCGACATGACCCTATCCATCCCCCTCACCGGCAAAACCCCGAGCCTTAACGCATCCGTCGCCACAGGCATGGCGCTTTACGAAGTCGCCCGCCAACGATGGAATGCTACCTTAGACCTGAGCGAATCCAAGGAATAAAGCCACTGAAAGCCATTTACCGTTCCTAACCCTAAGACGACCAAACTGTGCGTAAGGAACAAGGGTCCCGTAAACAAACGTGCTATCAATAGCAAGGGGTAATCTTGAACGACAAGCCGGCAACCCATAGTTAAGTTTCATCTTCAGCTTTGGCAGGCTTACGGTGAGTAAGCCAACGGTGATCGACAATGCCCTTAATGGCATCCCTTCCTCGCTCTGGTCCGTATTAGTCAATCATTACTTTTACTAATAATTGCAGCAAAATTTTGGAAAATGCGCTGCAATGGAACCGTATCTCCGCAAACTTTCAGCCCCTGTGGGTGCCAGTAACGCGAGAAATAGCGGGCTATAGGGTGGGTCTTCTGAGAGGCCAATCTTGACAATTACCGTTGCCCATTCGGCATCTGTTAAATCGGACCGAATTGTCTGGCATCATTCATAAGAGTTGAACATTTTTGGGTAAGAGCAAATATTCCAACACAGACCTATGAAAGAACTTTTTACAAGTTTGCTTAACTACGTTGGTCTCGCCTACTGGGTTAAAGTCGACACCCAAGCTCCGACGTGCACCTACTACTTCGGTCCGTTTCGATCACGTTCAAAAGCTGAAGCAGCAGTAGGCGGCTACGTGGAGGATCTAAAGGGGGAAGATGCCCAAAATATTAAAGCTTTAGTTCAACGATGCAAGCCCGACCAATTAACGATTGTCGACGAGTCGGAGCTTATTGAGAACCCCTCATCTGTACGAATGGCCAGCGGTCGAATTTAACTTCTTAGAAAGCGCCTACCTAGAGAGATACACTGACACCGTAGTCTTTGAGTTTATATGCGCTTGATGGTTGTGGAAGGGAAGAAGTAGATACTGAATGACAATTCGTAATTGTCTGCCATTTCTCACTTTCTCAAAGTAGGCGATGTATAAGGCCGTTCTGGCGGCGAAGAATCGCTAAAACTATGCAGCTTGCGTTTCGGAGCGCATTGTAGGAGTTGCAGTGAGATGAGACCTAAAATTAATTCCAAACGCCCCGTTTTTCTAGCCCTATGAACCCTTGCCTTTGAACTAACTTTTATACGGCAGTAAATAGATTGAACGCTGCCAAAAAATGCTGAAAGGCACATTTTCAGCAAAAGAATAAGGCGAATACTGCCGTTCGCAACCATCGCTCATAGACAGAACTATTAGGCAGTAAAAGTTTCAAGCCACAAGAAGACTATTCTTCCTTGTCTTTCACACCACGTACAATACGCGAAAGCTCAGACTTTTCATTAATAGAAATTCGGCTGGGCGAGCCACTAATAATCCGC
>JBCCTE010000033.1:0-12509 GCA_039198915.1 Cyanobacteria bacterium P01_D01_bin.73
GCGGATGTGGCGGAATTGGTAGACGCGCTAGATTTAGGTTCTAGTGTCCTCGCGACGTGAAGGTTCAAGTCCTTTCATCCGCATATCTATTTAGGGTTCAACTCCAAAGGCTGGCGCCGGGGTTGAACCCTAACTTTTATGGGCATTAATGCATGTCGACAGCGCTTTACATTGAAGGCACTGGAACGCAATGAACTCCAGTGCCTCGGTAGTTTCGGCTGAACTTTAGATGGCGACAGCTTTTGGGATTCTATGCTGCTAGCTGGCTTGCATATCAACAGATGAAGCGAGCACGCCGTTGAGGAAAATGTCGGCAAGCCCTTCAGCCATTAGTTGCAAATCCTTTGGGCTGGTTGCTTCGCTCATAATGGTGCTCTCGCTGAAACCAGCGATCGCGAACATCCCAAGAAACACCCGCGCCACCACCCGCGAATCCATTTTCCGATAAACGCCACGATCCATAGCTGTCTGGAAAAAGGCTTCGGCAACGTCAGTCATTTTGTCGATCACTTCTCCCTGGATACGCTCCTGCAATTCTGGGTGAAACTGGGCTTCCATAAAACAGACGCGCATCATATCGCCGTTTTTGCGGAGATTACCCATGCGCTTGCGCAGCAGGGGAGCGATCGCCCGATAGTTGGCCATCTCGCTCAATTCCATCAACAAATCGGTCAAGATTTCTACCCAGCCTTGGGTGGCGACTTCAATTAAAATTGCTTTCTTGTTGTTGAAATGGCGGAACAAAGTTCCCTCAGCCACCTTGGCGGTGGTGGCCAAATCTTTAGTTGTTGTAGCGTCGTAACCTTTCCGCGCAAACAGCCTTTGGGCAGCGCCTAAAATACGCTCTCGAGTTTCTAACTCGGAGGGCGATGGGCGTTTTTTTAACATGCGCATAGATCCGCCTCCTACAGCGTTATCCCTGCTTCCCAGGCTTGCCGCAACCTAAATGGGAAATGCTCCCCAGCTAGTTATCAATGCCATGTTCAGCTCCTTCGCCCATTCTCTACCCGTAATTTCAGGGTGCCCAGGGCGCCGCAACTGAACGTCATAATAGTCATCAATTAAAGTTGTTTCGCAATGATTTGCGAAGTAAATTGGACGACTTTAAAGGGCAGGTCCTGGACACATTTTAGGGTTTACTTCAAAGTCCAATTTCCTGGCGTTTGATCGCCCAATAAGCTCAGATCTCTTGGACTAAGCTGCCCTCTTGCTGACTAAAATTGTGCGGATTTTGACTGTTTGGCTTAAACCAATTTTTATTTTCAAACTTTTCAGCCTGTCATTGACCACTCGCTAAGCATCAATTTTTTTTGAGGTTTTGAGCGCTAGCCCTTAGGGAAGGGCGGGATCTCGTGGCCGCGCTCCGGCAGTTGGGCAGACTGTTGGCCGGCATAGCGCGATCGCATCCCCAGAAGCTCCAGCGGCGTGCCCAATAGTTCCACGTCTAAGCTGCTCCACGACGATCGCCCCAGTAGTCGTTTCGCGATCGCGATAGGGACCTCTTTAGCTAGCCAGCGCAGGGGACGGCGTAGGTAATCCTTTCGTGGCCAGGGCTTCATTAGGGGAATGCCATGGAGTTGGTTGAGGTAGGTGTTGGATTTGCCGTAGCGGCGGAATTGGCTGCGGAAGTCGGCGATTGTTGCGCGGTGGCGGTGGCGCACGATCGCATCGGAAGCGAGCACAATTTTGTAAGGCGTGTTTTGCTGCATTCGCCAGCAGATATCAGCGTCACCGCCGGTGGTGAGATAGCTGCGGAAGAGTCCGATAGTCTCCAGAATTGAGCGCCGTATGGCTAGATTTGCCGTCTGACCATAGGGGAAAAAAGCGTTGGCGAAGGTATGTTTTTGGGACAAGATATCCTGGCGATCGGCGTAGCGCTCCAGCCTTGAGTTACCCGGCAGCGCCTGAATTTCCCCTGCTACCATGCCAATATCCTGACCATCAAAGGCGCCGCCGGACAGGGTGTTATCAGGTTGAGCACCGTTCAAAAGCGGTTGAATTAATTTTTCTAGCCAGTCCGGAGCCGGGCGGCAGTCCCCATCGAGGAAGGCAAAAATTTCCCCCTTTGCCTGGCGGATGCCGCAGTTGCGCGCTGCATAGGATGATTGAATGTCCAATTCCTGAAGGGGGATTAGCGTAAAGCCCAAGGATTGGAAACGGGCGATCGCCTCCTTAAGAATGGCGAAAGTTTCATCCTGGCTATTGTTGTCCACCAGCAGGAATTCGAGGCGATCGCCCGGGTAGGTTTGGGCTGCCAGGCAATCCAGCAATCCCGGCAAATCGTCCTTGCCGTTATACAGGGGCGCAATTACCGACACAAAAGGAAGCGGCGTATTTTCAGTCATCGGCAAAGCTTGAATCTGATTTATTGCAGGGTTTTACCGCACATTCTTCTCTACGGATTCAGCCGCAGCAGGCGACTAATCCAAACCACCCAGACGATCCAACGGCCAGAAGCGCCATACGGCCTGACCGATAATGCGTTCTTCAGGCACAACTCCCCAGCAGCGACTGTCATAGCTGCGATTGCGGTTGTCGCCGAGCACTAAATACGACTTTTCTGGTACCACAATAGGACCTTTTAGATAGGGATCCTCGTGCAGCCCGCAGACGTTAACTTCAGTGCGCTGTTCGCCAGACTCAAAGGTTAGAGGCATCATATTTCGCGCCTTTTTGTCCGCCACCATGGACGGCGTCAAATGTCGCTCGTCGCCAATGTACGCTTCCGTCAGGGGCTGACCGTTGATTAACACCCGTCCGTCCCGAAGCTGCACCCGCTCCCCCGGCAAACCGATAACCCGCTTAATCATGGCGTCTTTGAAATCGCGATCTTGCAGCTCATCCGTCGGTTCGAAAACGACAACATCGCCACGCTTGGGCGGTCCGAAACGATATCCCAGCTTTTCGACAATGAGGCGATCATTAACCTCAAGGGTCGGCAGCATGGACTCTGAAGGGATGTAGCGCGCTTCAGCAATATAAGTCCGGATGCCGAGGGCTAGGACAACGCTGAGCCCGATGGTTTTAACGGCTTCAACTGCGGTATTTTCTGATCGCTCCTTTTCCGATTTAACATCAGAGTCTGTGGGCGTGTTGACGGATTTGGGTTGGTCGCTCACGGGCAGTCTCTATGGGATTTGCTCAAGTGTGGCATGAAGATTGGGCTGGCGGGGGCGTGACGAAGCTCGTAGTCTCGCCTGTTTTGGTAGAAATTTCCGACATTTGCAGCGTTGGAGACTCTAGTTAGCCAATCTTTATTTCCTGTAATTTTTTCATTACTGCTCTTCATTTTATATCGCCAGGATCGGTAGATCAGGATTCTGGTCCAACGATTAAACCGGTTCTTAGGGCAATGACGGCGAGAGGGAAACCTCTATTTCCGTGGAGGTAAGCTTAAATCCGGTGGGGCAAATTCCTGGCGATCTCGACGGTTCCAGTCATTCCATGCCCACTTCAAAAAGTTGAGATAGCGCAGGGCGAAGGCATCGTGGGAGAAATTTTGGGCATGGCGGGCGATCGCCTCAGCGCTAAATTTTGCCTCCCACTCTTCAAAGGCGACCACCGCATCGGCCAGGGCTTGAATCGTTTGCCCGGGAAAGTGAATACCGGTGCCGCCTTTGGGATCGCGGCGGATATCTCGCACGGTTTCCGAGGTGCCGCCAGCGTTGAGGGCAATGACCGGAATACCCGCCGCCTGGGCTTCCACTGGGGCAATGCCAAAATCTTCAAAAGCTGCGTAGACGAAAGCTTTGGCGTTGCGCATATAGTCCTCAACAACGGCGTCCGGCTGCTCACCCAGGAGGATGACGCTGGAGCCCGCTTGCGATCGCAACTTATCCAGCGCCTTGCCGCCACCAATCACCACGAACGGTCGCCCCAGCTTGGTAAAAGCGTCCACCATTAGCGACACTTTTTTATAGCTAACTAGCCGGGTTACGGTTAGATAATAATCCTGATTTTTAAATTGTTTAGGCGGGAACTGGGACGGAACTTGGGAGGGCGATCGCGAAAATCGCTGTACATTTACTGGCGGATAAATTACCTCTGATCGCCGCCGATAACATCGCCAGATCCGTCGAGCAGTTGTGCAGGAATTGGCAATAAAATAGTCAACTCGGTTGGCGGATAATGCATCCCACTGTCGCAATTGATGGAGCAAGTGTCGCGTAATTATTCCTGGCAATCCCCGCCCGACTCGGCTGGCATTTAAATAATCCTGCGTTAGATCCCAGGCGTAGCGCATGGGGGCATGGCAGTAGCACAGATGCATCTGCTGGGCGTGGGTTAGGACGCCTTTTGCGACAGCGTGGGAGGACGAAAGAACCACGTCGTAATCGCGAACGTCTAGCTGTTCGATCGCCAGAGGAAGAAGCGGCAAATATTTTTGAACGCCCCGTTTTGCACCGGGTAATCTCTGTAGAAAGGTGGAACCAATTTTACGTCCGTAGAGATAACTATCTGGATTGACTGACTCAAAATCAATTAGGGCAAATAAATCTGCGTCAATATGTTGCAGGATTTGCTCAACCACTAGTTCTGATCCCCCCGTTGCCATGGGCGTTAGCCACTCGTGAACCATGGCGTATTTCAAGGGGGAAGCACTCATAAAATGGCGAGAAATAGCGATATTAACCAACAAACGGGTCAACTATAGGACCGTCGCGATCGCAAATCAATCCCCAAACTTTGCCCCCGGTCTACCAGCTTTTCCGTCAGTTTTGCTAGCTGGGAGAGCTGATCCCCGAAGGATTGCAACCGCTTTTTCGCCGCCAGCTTTTTGGCGATCGCCCCTTTTGCTAAATCATCGCGCCCTCGCTGGATCGCCACTTGCGCTACCTGATCCCACTGCTGAAAGTCTTCCTTTGCCTCCTTGTACTGGGGCTGAAGGCGGTTCCAACTGCGTTCCAAATCATCCAACGCTCGGTTTAACGACTCCACAGGGCTAGGAGTATTCCCCGGCAGCCCGCCCAAGCTGGGTCCCGCTCCCAGCGCCTGCTCCAACAGTCCCAAATCGAAGCGATTGGCGAGGGGACCCATTTGAATGCTGCGATGGACGCCGGTTTTGCACCAGGTGGCGAAGTGTTCGCAATTGTTGAAAACGACGTTGTACTGCTGCTCCCCCAGGCGACTTTCTGCCCGACGCACTACCGTTTCGGGGATGTAGGAGGTGGTGTAGCGCTTTACCTGCACCCGCCCCGGTCGGTCCGTTTCTCCCACAAAGGTGTCGATGTGAGTGCGGCGGATGGTGGGGGTTTCGCCGCGTTTGGAGTAGTGAATTACCGTGCGATCGCCGCAGTCGATGCCGTGATGCTCATAGACGCCCTCTAGCCCCGCCAGCGATCGCCATACGTAGATTTGATCCCCTTTCGCCATTGGTTTTCGCCCCTCCCGCCGCTTCAACGTCACACTAGCCGTCCCCATTATGGCGGTCATTAATGACGGTCGTCCTCAGTCCAAAAGTCTGCAAAAGCCGAACCCAAAAGGGCGGAAAACTTGGTAACAACCTGTCTCCAAAGGGCGCAATACCGTTGGCTGGGCTGGGCAACTCTTGTTACGCTCTGGGATAACTTGCATTTTCCTGTCATGGTCAGCCTTTCCCCGCCCCCCGATTCCGGTTCCCAACCAAGCCCCGCCTCTCAGCCAGCGCCGCCGCGATCGCCCCGTGCATCCTTGCCACTGCGACGTTTGATGGCTTGGGCGGTGGAAATTGGGCTGGTGGGGGTGACGGCGATCGTTCCTTGGGCAGTGGGGCAGGCGGTGAATGAGCGCTACACAGGGCGACCGGTGCCCCTGAACGGCGCGTTGGCAGTTACCGAGGAATCCGCAGCGAAGGCGCTAGCGATCCCGCAACAGTCGCGCACACTGGCGGTTGCGCCGCTGACGAACCTGCTGTGGTCGATCGCCCTAGTGGGACCGCTGACCTTGGGTGCCGCACAGTTTTATCTATTGGCGGTGCGAGGACAGACTTCACCGAAGCGGTGGTTTGGAGTACGGCTGAGTCAAATTGATGGTCGCCCACCGGGGATCGCTCGGGTGTTGCTGCGGGAAGGCGTTGGGCGCTGGGGTGTTCCAGGGGCGATCGCCTATGGCATCTGGCGCTACGGCGGAGCCTTTCCCGATGTGGGTTTGCTGGTGGGATTGACGGCGTTGACCCTGGCAATCGAAGGGGGCACGGCGCTGTTGAATCGACGCGGGCGGGGACTGCGCGATCGCCTGATAGGGACTTGGGTCCACGATGCGGAAGAAATTGCAGTGCTGGCAGGGACGCCAAAGCCAGCGACGCCCCCAACGGCTCAGACGGAAACGCTGCAATCGGAACCAGCAGTGCAGTCCAGTGGATTGGTGCCAGTAGATGAGCGCCGGGGATTGTGGCTACTGATTCGAGAATATCCGGGGGCGGCGATCGTTACGGCGGTGGTTGGCGGAATGGTGCTGGTGCTGGGGACGTTCGTGGGAACCCAGGTGTATGTGCAGCAGCAGAACTTGACCTACGCCTTGCGGGAACAGGAGCAGCAGCTTTTAAAGGATTTGGTGGGGCAGTACAGCCAGAACGCTCCCGATGAGCGGCGCGGCGCAATTATGGCTCTGGGCAGCATTCGCGACGATCGCTCCGATATCGTGTTGCTGGTGAATTTGCTGGGACAGGAAGAAAATCCCAAGCTAATTGAGGCGTTGCAGCAGGCATTAAGCGCCGCCGGTCCAGAGGCGCTGCCTTACCTAGCGAATCTTAACCGCACTTTAAAAACCGATCTAGAATCCCTCAGCGTCGGCAACAACACATCGGAGCAGCTAGCGGCTCGTCGTCGTTTCCGTGCTTCCCAGCGAGTGCTAGCGAAAATCATGCGGCTGGGACCGCGCAGCCTGGAGGGCGCCAATTCTTCGGAGGCGGATGCGCCAAAAATTGACCTCAGCAAAGTTGATTTAAGTCAGTCAAACCATCCCCAACTACCCTTCCGGCTGGCCCTGGGCGGCGCGGATTTGTCGGGGCTAAACCTGCGCAGTGTTTTGCTGATGGGGGCGCAGCTTCGGGGGGCTCGCTTCCGTAGCGCTGGCAACGACGATCAGATGGACACCTACGACGACTGGGTGACGGACCTCAGCGGATCGGGGCTGACGGATGCGGATTTGAGCGGGGCGTTCCTATCCGGGGTGGCGCTGCGGCGGACTAACTTGGGGCGATCAACGGTGAATCGGACGAATTTCTCCGGCGGTGATTTGGAAGGGGCAAACTTCTCCGGCGCTCAGGGGGTGTCCGCTAACTTTGAGCGATCGCACCTTTTCCAAGCCAGCTTTACCGGCGCGAACTTCGGCGAAGCAAATTTCCAAGACGCCAACCTGCAAGGCGCTAAAGCGTCACGCTTCCAGGGCAAAAACGCAGTCTTTACTGGCGCGAGTCTACGCCAAAGTAGCTGGCGAGATGCGGACCTGTCGCGATCGCGGCTAGACCGGGCGGACCTAACTCAAATCGACCTCAGCCAAACCAACTTGGAAGGGGCAAACTTTACCAGCGCCTGGCTCCAGCAAGCGAACCTAACCGGAGCCAACCTCACCGGGGTGGACCTAACGAACGCCCAGCTTTCCGGGGCCAACTTCCAAAACGCTACCCTCTTCCCCGCGAACTCCAACAGCGGCAGCGGCTTTGTGGAAACCACCCCCACCGCCACCTCTGCCAAAGTACGCGGCGTAGATTTCAGCCAAGTGAAAAACCTGGACTCCCAACAGCTCACCTACCTCTGCGCCCAGGGGGCAATCCATCCAAGCTGTGGCTCCTAGTGGGAACTATCCGACGGGCTTGGGGTTAGGAATTTACGGCAGAGTGCTGTTTGATCTACCGTCAATCGGTACACTAGAGGCTAGCTAAACAACGCTTAATTCAGCATTAACGATTAGGCACTAAACGAGCTGTCTAATACTGCTGATGTTGTTGCCAAGTCTTCAGCACCTGAATTCAGCACCCAATATTCAGAATTTGATATTTGGAATCAGTAATTTTCCAAAATTCCATCAAGCTATTCTGTGCATTACATGCACATTAGATGCAGAAAAAATACCGGACTAGCGCCAATAGGACGAGCTTTCTGTAGGCAAGCGCACCAACCTTGCCGGAACTTAGTACAATTTCAGTCTTAACCCTTGCCCTGGATATTCCGAGAGGTGGAACCCGTGCGATCGCGAACTGCATCCCAAGCTGCCCCGTCTTCAGCATCGGCAGAGCGCCAAACCGGCGGCTATGCCCTAATTGACAGCCTGGTTCGCCACGGCGTCTCTCATATTTTTGGCTATCCCGGCGGCGCAATTTTGCCGATTTACGACGAGCTTTACAAAGCAGAAGCCGAGGGTAAGGTTCAACATATTTTGGTACGGCACGAGCAGGGAGCCTCCCACGCTGCCGACGGCTATGCCCGCGCCACCGGAAAAGTTGGCGTGTGTTTCGGCACCTCGGGGCCCGGCGCAACCAACCTAGTAACCGGCATCGCCACCGCCCATATGGATTCGATCCCCATGGTGGCCATCACGGGTCAGGTGCCTCGCCCCATGATCGGCACCGACGCCTTCCAGGAGACGGATATTTGGGGGATCACGCTGCCGGTGGTCAAGCATTCCTATGTGGTGCGCGACCCTGCTGATATGGCGCGGATTGTGGCGGAGGCGTTTTATATTGCGTCCACGGGTCGCCCCGGTCCCGTGCTGATTGACGTGCCTAAGGACGTGGGACTAGAGGAATTTGATTACGTTCCAGTGGAGCCCAAGGCGGTAAAGCTACCGGGATACAAGCCCACGGTGAAGGGCAATAATCGGCAGATTACCCAGGCGCTGACCCTAATTCAAGAAAGCGAGTGCCCGCTGTTGTATGTCGGAGGGGGGGCGATCGCCGCAGGAGCCCACGATGAACTGACGAAATTGGCGGAGCATTTCCAAATTCCCGTCACCACCACCCTGATGGGCAAGGGCGTTTTCGATGAGCGCAGCCCGCTGTCCGTCGGCATGTTGGGGATGCATGGCACCGCCTACGCCAACTTTGCGGTAACCGATTGCGATTTGCTGATTGCCGTTGGGGCTCGCTTTGACGATCGCGTCACCGGGAAGCTGGACGAGTTCGCTGCTAAAGCCAAAGTTATCCATATCGATATCGATCCCGCTGAAGTGGGCAAAAATCGCACTCCCGATGTGCCCATCGTTGGCGACGTGCGTAAAGTGCTGACCGGGATGCTGGCTCGCATTGAAGAGTTGAATATTCCTGCCGCAAGTCAGGCGACGGCGGATTGGCGATCGCGCATTGACCAATGGAAAGTCGACTATCCGCTGGTGGCTCCCAGTAATTCAGAGGAAATTAGCCCCCAAGAGGCGATCGTGGAGCTGTGGAAAAGCGCTCCCGATGCTTACTACACCACCGATGTGGGACAGCATCAAATGTGGGCAGCGCAATTTTTGAAAAACGGTCCGCGCCAGTGGATGTCCAGCGCCGGACTCGGCACCATGGGCTACGGCATGCCCGCTGCTATGGGCGCACAGGTAGCACTACCGGGCGAAGAAGTTATCTGCATCGCCGGGGACGCCAGTTTCCAAATGAACCTGCAAGAGTTGGCAACGCTGGTGCAGTATGACATTCCCGTCAAAACCGTCATTATTAACAACGGCTGGCAGGGCATGGTGCGCCAGTGGCAGCAAACATTTTACGGACAGCGCTACTCGTCCTCCAATATGGAAAAGGGGATGCCCAACTTTGTAAAACTGGCGGAAGCCTTTGGTATGAAGGGCATGTTGGTGACCCGCCGTGAGGATTTGGCGGCGGCTTATCAGGAGATGATGGAGCACCCCGGTCCGGTGCTGATGGATATCTTGGTGAAACGCGATGAAAATTGCTACCCCATGGTGGAACCGGGTAAAGGCAACAATCAAATGCTGGGTATCCCTAAAGTAGCCAACAAAGCTTAATGCTTTTCGCTGTTTGATGCAGTGAGCAACCTACGCTATGACATCCTTAGCTCCCTGGCGATCGCCCCTATCGCGGGCTCTCCACCGTAATCGTTCCCTGGCTTACGCACGATATTTTCAGCTTGCAACGGTGCGGGCGGACGGTGCGCCAGCAAATCGGACGGTGGTGTTTCGTGGCTTTAGCGATCGCCCCGATATGCCAAACAGCCTGAAAATTATCACCGACCATCGCAGTGAAAAAATTGCGCAGTTTGCTGGCGATCACCGAGCCGAGGCGTGCTGGTATTTTCCAAAAACGCGGGAGCAGTTTCGACTGTTAGGCAGCGTTTCCACGGCGACGGCTCAGGATCCTCCAGATAATGGTGCCGGTCGAGAGCGGGTAACGACCTGGCAAAATTTATCCGACGGAGCGCGATTGCAGTTTGCTTGGCCGCAGCCGGGCGATCAACGCACAACCGATGAAGCCGCTTTTGCTCCGGAGCCGCCGGACGCAAAGGTTCCACCAGCAACCTTTGTGCTGCTGTACTTGGCTGTCAATCAGGTGGACTGGCTCAACTTGCGCGGCACTCCCCAGGATCGCGTAATCTATCGACGGAACGCCGACGTCTGGGAAGAGCGCCCGGTCAATCCGTAGGGTCTGAAGCTATCCCATTTGCGATAGCATTAGTGCGCTGCCCAGCAAGTCCCAAAATTTAAAGCTTTAAAAATAGACCTATGGAATGGACGCCAGAAGCTAAAACGCTATTTAAAGAGATTCCCTTTTTCGTTCGCTTTGCCGCTAAAAGAAAGATTGAAAACTTCGCCCGCGATCGCAACGAAGAAGTGATTACCGCTGAAGTTTATCAAGCGGCTAGAAAGCAGTTTGACACTAAAAATTAGCGAGATATTTACAGGGTGATCACCAACTTAATCAATGCCTGATCTAGTCACTATTGGAATTGGATTAGATGGATGGAATGGGTTGAAGTCCAGCGCAAGAAACCACTTTCAAACGGTCGATTTAATTATCGGAAGTGATCGCCACTTAGCGCTAATTCCAAAGTCTGCTAGCCATTGTGATCGCTGGTCTCTAGGTGGGATTTCATCAACCTTTGATCGCCTCGGGGAGTGGATTGCTGGGCGATCGCCCGTTGCCAGCAAGGTGATTATTCTGGCGTCGGGAGATCCCCTATTTTTTGGCATCGGGCGACTGCTGCTGGAGAGATTTCCGGCAGAGTGGCTAACATTTTTGCCGGATTTAAGTGCGGTCCAGCTTGCCTTTGCCGCCATTAAACAGCCCTGGCAGGATGCAACCGTGGTCAGCCTTCATGGGCGATCGCCGGAGGAGTTAGTCAAGGCGGTGCGGCGGGGTGATCGCAAAATTGCTTTGCTCACGGACGACGTTCATACACCGGGGGCGATCGCAGCACTGATTCACCATCAGCTACCCGTTGAGGGCTACCGACTGTGGCTATGTGAAAATTTGGGCGGGGGCGATGAGGCTGTGCTCCGCTGGGATCTGATGCCGGGTGGAGATTTCTCCGCGTTGCAGTTATTAACTGTCGCACCTCTGAATGTCGTGATTTTGCAGCGTTTGGATCGAGAGCCGCTCGCGCCAAAAGAACTGCCGATTTTAGGAATTGCTGACGGCGAGTTTTTTGGATTTCGCGATCGCCCAGGATTGATTACAAAACGGGAAATTCGCACTCTAATTTTGGGCGCATTACAGTTACAAACTGACCACATTATTTGGGATATTGGGGCGGGGACGGGATCGGTGGCGATCGAAATAGCAAGATTATGCCCCAAAGGTATGGTTTACGCCGTTGAAAAATCAGCAGCAGGCATAGAATTGATCCATAAAAATGCAGAGCGATTCGACGTAGAAAATATAGAGATCATTGGAGGAGAAGCATCCGGGAAATTAGGAGACTTACCTTCCCCCCACCGGATTTTTATTGGAGGTAGCGGTGGTGAACTATGCAGAATTTTAGACTGCTGTCTCCAAAAATTATTGCCTACTGGAAAAGTTGTGGTCGCTTTAGCCACTATGGAGCGAACTCAAGAATTGCAAATTTGGCATCGAAAAACGCGACAAAATTCATCTTTAAAAGGCACAGTTCTATCCCTAGAATGGACCCAATTTAGCGTTGCCCGATCAGTACCCGTCGGCCCCCTGACTCGTTGGTCCCCTCTCAATCCCGTCACGTTAGCGACTTTTGAATGGCGATCGCTTCAAGCTGAGTAGCTACCCCGGAAAATATGTCAAACCGTCGTCAATTTCTAACCCGTTTTATTGCCGGCTCCCTGGGCGTAACGGGATTGGGCAGCCTCTTTTTATCGGGAGAAGATACACCTTCAATCGCTCAGTCTTCTCCCAAACAGCCGGGGGGGCAACTTAACAAAACGGGTCAAAAACTCGAGCCGCCGCCAATGCAAATTGCAACCCTTAGTGATCTAAATGGTCCCTATGGCTCGACGATTTATCGTAAAGAAGTACACCAGGCAATTAAACGCATCCTAGATGGAAGCCCTGCTTTAGTCCTATGTGCTGGTGATATGGTGGCGGGACAAAAGCGAGGACTAACTCGACA
>JBCCTE010000034.1:0-12099 GCA_039198915.1 Cyanobacteria bacterium P01_D01_bin.73
GGGAAGCCCAACACCCGCAGGATGTTGTTGAAGCCCATTCCGGTCAGGATATTGGTCACCAAACCGGCAATAAAACGACCCACAATGTAAGCCGCAATTAATACCGCCGCTGACTTTAAGACGTAGGGCAGTGCGCCGAGTACATCTTCCAGCATGGCGATCGCCGGGGTGGAAATCGCCTCAATCCGCAGCTCTTTTAGAACTGAAATTGCGGTGACCACCAACACGATGGCGTAGGCCAAAGTTCCTGCCAACCAGGAAATGCTCTGGGTGCCGGATGCCTCGCTTAAACCAATACGATTGCCTAAGCGATCAACACCCGATGCCGATAGGAAGTTCGAGGCGATCGAACGAACCAAACGTGCAATAAACCAGCCAATAACGCCGATAACGCCCGCTTTGAAAATCTGCGGTAGCGTCGACAGTACCTGGTCCACCAGGTTTTGGATGGGTTCCAGCGGTCCCTGTAGGCTCAGGCTGTCCAGAATAAACGGCAGGAACAGCAGCAAAATAAACCAGTACAGGAAGTTGCCCAAGGTTTCGTTAACCAAAACCGGGGAACCGCCTTCAAAGTCCTTGAACTGCTCAGCCAGCATGTCATCCAGGGCAAAACGCTTTAGCCCTTGGGTGACCAGCAGGCGAGACAGGGTCGCCAGGACCCAAGCCACCGCCGCTAAAATAACCGCACTGAGTACACGAGGAGCAAAGGTTGTAATCTCCCCAAGGAAACCTTGAAGGGGAGCCGAGGCACTTTGCAGCCCCAAGGTGTCGAGGAACACCAAGATGGTGAATAGCATCACGCCCCAGAAGGCGGCGCTACTAATCCACTTTTCGATGGGTAAATCAGGGGCGTCCTGAGGACGACCTGCAACCCACCCTGCTAAACGGTTGTCGAAGCTGACCTTTTTGAGAAGGCTGCCAACTGCCAAAGCGACCAAGGTGGCAACAATCCAGCCGACGATTAGAACGGCAACGGCTTTGACGATGTTAAAGACAAGCGATGCTGCTTCACCGCCAACGGCATTGGTCAGGAAGTCAGGAACCGCCTGGGCAAGAAACCAGGGCGACGCCGCGGTTCCTGGAATTACGGCCCCTGGAACTGTGATAGATGAACTGATTTCAATCATGATGTTTTGAAAAACCGCATTTTTCCGTGCAATCGGACTCGGCGCGGCTTCTCTAGAGAACATCCAGCGGCAACTGTAGGAACGACATCCAGTTCAGTGGTCGAGCAAAACAGGTGTTGGTCAAGCAGGGCTAGAGCGAACTTACGATTAGGCTCATGAGCGTAAGCGTATGGACGTAGTTTTTGCCCGATTGCTGATGCCTCGACCTGATTTGACGGTCAAAACGGTGTGCGAACCTAGCCGTGGTCTCTCTATTGGGGCGCACCTCAGCCCTCTGCACTGCAATTAGATACCTGACTAGGACAGATGCCTTAGCCAAGTGCTTTTAGACCCGACGTTGCGCCCCAATAAAATACAGTGAAATCACTGATTTTCGAACAAAAGGCGTGGCACAAATTTCCAGGGGTTGAGACGTAAAGACTCCGTTTGCCCATCAGTGTGGAAGGCGATCGCGATGGCGACCCGATTCCGGCTAGTTGCTGGACAGACAGAGTGTTTGGTCGGCTCGAAATCTGTGAAATTTGCGGATTTTCACCCTTGGGGCGGCTCATCTAGGCATAGACTAACAAATCCTTTTTGGTGGATTTACGGATATTAAGGGCGTGTTTGCATTAGCGATGGTTTTGGACACCTAGGACGCTGGGGGGACGACCTGGCGTGGGCGATATTGCTCGCCTTTGAGTTTTTGGCGCAGGCGGTTGAGGCTGGCGTAGGCCCAGGGGGCAGCGATCGCCATTTTGAAAATCGCCTTTTGTTTTTTGGAAAGGTACGGCCACGCCAGATCCTTCACCCAGGGGCGATCGCTTGGCGCCACATCGGTAATCATTTTCGACACCACCGTACGGGCACTGCCCCGCAGTTCAGCCGGCGAAATACGGTAGGGCTGCTCCAGCTTGATCAGAGTACGCAGGTTCGCCACCAGGCAGTCGGCATTGGTCAGCCCCTTGCGGGAGTGGCTTTCGGGATTGTTGCAGCGGTAGACGCTGGAGGGAATGGGATCGTAGCTCCAGGTGCGATCGATGATCATGCGCATCATCAGCTCCAGGTCCTCTGCACCGCGCATTTTGGGGTCAAATCCCCCCGCTTCCAGGAGGCGATCGCGCTTCACCGCCATGGACGACAGCTCCAGAATGCCGTGCTGCTGATACAGCTCCCAGTACTTCAGGTGGTCCATCCCAGATTTCGGCTCCTGGAATGGCGCGTCGGAGCGGGACACAATGCGCTTGACATTGATTGAAAAGTGCTCAGCCGCTGCCAAATAAACCACGTCATCCGTGGGGGAAACCAAATCGTAAATTCGCTGAAGGTGGGTCGGTCGCCACCAATCATCCGCATCCAAAAACGGCACCCAATCGCCGGTACAGTTCTCAATGGCAAGGTTACGCGCTCCCGCCGGTCCGAGTCCTCCACCCTTAAGAATTTGAATGGGCAAACCGTCCGCCTGAGCTGTTTCCAAAATGGCAACGGAATCGTCTGTTGAACCGTCATCCACTACCACAATCTCGTGAATGGGATAGGTTTGCTGGGCAATGCTGTCTAGGGTTTCCGGCAGCCATCGAGCAGCGTTATAGCAGGGGATTACGCAGGAAAACTTCACGGGTCAGGTCCTCGAATTGACTGGCGGCTATGTCTAATGTCGCGATCGCCTCGTCGCGTCAAAACAACAGAGGTATAAGGACCTAGAAAATCTCGGATTCACAGCTCAAGTCACTTTACAAACCCGTTCTAGCAAAATCCGCCTGGATGCAGTTTGCCCTTGGAAATCTTTTTCTTACAGTGCCCAACGGCAGCGAGACGTATACGTGCAGAATCTGTCGAAAATTCAACCCCGGCTGCGCGAGCAAAATCTGCGCAGGGTCGCTACTCTCCAGACGCCAGCGGCAGAGCTGCTTCGCCAACTTCTTCCACTAGCTGAATGAATAGGTCACCGTACAGGGTTTCCTGCTGTAGCTCCACCTTCGATTGGGATGCCAGCAACAGTAGCCCCCAAAAGGCCCCCACGCGATCGCGCTTCCTCGCCTGCACCTCATCATCATCCGGGTGCGCCTCCGGTACCAGCGCCTCCCGCGGCATTTCACTCACCAGCCCATCGAAGGGAATCCATGGCGAATCCGGATGCCGCAGCTGATACTGCGCCAACGACTCTTGAAGCAGCGCCGCCACCTCCGCCAAATTCTCCTGGTGCGCCAGCTGCCGAATCGCCTTTACTTTCTGGCTGCGGGTAGGCTTTCGCTGCCGCTGCCGCCGCGGCTGGCTCGCAATTAACTGCGCCACCTCCTGAAGCTGGGTGATCATCTCCTGCAACGAGACCCGACGCTCCTTAACTGGCTGCGCCACCCCCCGCCGCTTAATGCACTCTTCCAACTTCAACGGAATCCTGGCTGAATTGCCCCCCTCATCCAAGGGCTCAATCTCCTCTTCCAAAACTTCCGGCGCCGGTGGAAACTCATCCAAAGTTAGGCGGTTCGCCTTCAACAACACCAACATCGCCGCTGAAACAAACGCCTGAGCTGATCGCGAAAGGTGTACGTCGTAGCTGGTTTTTCCTACCCCAGCCTGCCCAGCATCTACCAACTGTTGCAGTCGCTGAAAGTAGCGATCCAGCACGTCCAAAACCCGCACATCCCAAGGATCGATTTGTCCCTGTTCCGCCAAATCAATCAGCGAAGTAATGGTTTCTTGAAGGGTGGAAGCAGCCATAGCGAATTAAAAAAGTCCCAGGGGATTCGAGAAAGGGGACGCCGAAGCAGAAGTGAGACTTGTGCGCATTTCCTAGCCTAAAAAGCTTGGCTTGGGCGATAACTTAAACAGGCTTCTTTCATCTTAATCATAGGATCCTATCAGGTCACATACTGATTTCTGTTCATTTTTTCTATCTTAATATTTTCGTCTACTTCGTGCCTCCAATAGCCTGAATTATTGTTGTTTTCCACAGAATTTATAGCCGTATCTGTAGCCGTAAAGTTTTGATTGAAAGGGTTCAGAAACTGATTCCAGCGAGTTATTTCTGGAGGCTGCGAGAAGTGAAACTAATGCCGCTTAGGAGAAGGCTGATGCCGGAAAGGGGAATTAACAGCCAGTTGCCCCAGCGGACGTAGAGGGTTTGGGTGGTGCGGCGATAGAGGGTATCGGCGTGGGCGGCATAGGTGTTGGCGGTGGAGTGCCATTGGTCGATGCCGTGGGGGTTGATGATGGCGGAGGTACCGGTGTTGGTGGCGCTGGCGAGCCATCGGTCGGTCTCGATCGCCCGCATCACATCCTGGGCATGGTGCTGGGCAAACATGGCGGTGCGGTAGTGGGCATTGTTAGAGGAGGTGACAATCCATTCCCCTCCGGCGGCGGCTTGGTAGCGAAAGTTTTCGGCAAAGGCGGAGTCATAGCAAATGCCAGCGATCGCCCGTCCAAGGGTTGTATCCAAGAGTTGATTAGCTTTGCCGGGCAAAATGGTCACCTGCAATGGCGACAGGCGCTGGATAAACCGCCCCAGAATTTCCTTGAAAGGAATGTATTCGCCAAGGGGCACGAGGTGGCGTTTGCTGTAGCGCCCCACCGGTTGGACATTGCCGTCTACTGCCAGCAGTGAGTTGGTGAGGTCGGGGGTGAGCGATCGCCGGCCGCTGCTGGAAGGCTGGGATTGGGCAGGCTCGAAAACGCCTAGCAGGGCAGGGGTTTGGCGATCGCGAATGGCTTTGTAAAGGTTGCTGCGCGATCGAAAGGGTTCCTGCCAAATCAGCGGAATCGCGGTTTCGGGGAAAATCACCAGGTCAACGCCCTGGTCCGAAAGCGCCTGATAGCCGTTGCTGTAGCCCCGGATTGCCAAGAGCCAGCCGTCGGAGCCAAATTTCAGCTCGTTGGGAATGTTGCCCTGGATGATGCCCACTTCGATGGCGGTGTCGATGGTGTCACCAAGGGGTTGGGTAAAGGCGAATAGTCCCGCGATTTCCGTTGCCAGCAGCAGGGCAATCGCCCCCACTAGCCAGGGTTTGGACCAGGATTTAACTTTGGTTGACGATTCTAGAGGCACCGCTTCGGCAATGCAGCCATTGATCAGAACCAGAATGGCAGCGATCGCGATGGGACCTGACACCTGCCCCCAGTGGAGCAGCAATAAATTGTGGGGACTTTGAGTTAATCCCAGGGCGGTCCACCACAGCGGCATCCAATTCGCCAAGGTTTCCATGGCGCACCATAGCGTAGCCGCCCAGAAAATCCGAGCCAGCGCCACCGTCCAGGATGATTCCCGCCGATCCAACCAACGCCAAAACGCTGCTGTGGCGATCGCCCAAGCCACCACCAGCAGCGCCCCCCAAACGCTGACAAATAGCCAGCATCCCAGCGCCACAAACACACTGGTCCACCAATCCAAACCCAGCCAGGTCAGAGGATGCAGACCCGTCAGCCACCACAGACCCACACCATGAAACCCGAAGCCCCAGGCGAATCCCGCCCTCACCACCTGCCAGCGAGTCAAACTGGGCGATCGTCGCAGCGCCCACAACAGCGGCACCAGCGCCACCCATGCCAAGGGAAACCACCCCACCGGCTCCAGCGCCAAACCACCCACAACGCCACCAACGCCACACACCAACCATGGCGCTAATGGAGGGAGCCCGCGAAATCGCCCTTGAAACATTTCTTGAATTGTTGTTGAGAAAACGTAACGAAAATCTCGCTCCGTAACAGGCTTGAGCCCTTGGCTGCAATGATAAGCTTACTCATGCAATTTAATAAGACCGCCCTTACGGAAACCACTATGACAACTGGTGCTAGCGACGTTCCCTATATCTTGAGAGCGCTTCGAGGTGAGCAGCTCGAACGCCCCCCCGTGTGGATGATGCGGCAGGCAGGGCGATATATGAAAATTTATCGGGATTTACGCGCTAAGTACCCGTCTTTCCGCGATCGCTCTGAGAACCCTGACCTGGCGATCGAGATTTCCCTACAGCCCTATCGCGCCTTCAAGCCCGACGGCGTGATTATGTTCTCCGATATTCTGACCCCCCTTCCCGGTCTAGGTATCAACTTCGAAATTGTGGAGAGCAAGGGACCGGTCATTGAAACCCCGATCCGCACCATGGATCAGGTGAGCAAGCTTACCGCTTTCGAGCCGGAAGCTCAGTTCCCCTTCATCAAAACCATTTTGAATACCCTGCGATCGGAAGTGGATAGCCACACCACCGTATTGGGTTTTGTGGGCGCCCCCTGGACGCTGGCGGCTTATTCCATCGAGGGCAAGAGCTCCAAGGATTACGCCAAGATTAAGGCAATGGCGTTCTCTGAGCCCACGGTGCTCCACGCCTTCCTGTCGAAGCTGGCGGATGCGATCGCCCAGTACGCCTGCTACCAAATCGAGTCCGGCGCGCAGGTGGTTCAACTGTTCGATTCCTGGGCGGGTCAGCTATGCCCCCAAGACTTCGAAACCTTCGCCCTGCCCTACATCAAGATAGTGGTAGATCAGGTCAAGGCTAAGCACCCCACCGTGCCTCTGATTCTTTACATCAGCGGTGGGTCGGGCATTCTTGAGCGCATGGCTAAGTCCGGCGTTGATGTTATCAGCGTTGATTGGACTGTGGATATGGCGGAGGCTCGCAAGCGCCTAGGTCCCGACATGATGGTCCAGGGCAATATCGACCCCGGCGTCTTGTTTGGCTCTAAGGACTTTATTCGCGATCGCATCCTAGAGACCATCAAAAAGGCAGGTCCCACCGGACACGTCCTCAACCTGGGTCACGGCATTATTTCCACCACCCCTGAAGAGAACGCCGCCTTCTTCTTCGAAACGGCAAAGCATGCCCACGAGCTACTGATAGGGGCTCACTAGGGACTGTAATCGCTGAGGGCTGTAGATCAGTCCAGACGAAGTTCAGCCTCTAGTGAGGTTGGGTGATTCTGTCATAAACGTCACGAGTGTAATTGCCTTCTGTTCAGGGGATAGGAGGCAATTACATTTTTTGAGGGGCATACCTACGCGGCCTGTGCCGGGACCTGCGCTGTTTTTGCTCGGCTAATGCGACAAGCTCCTGTGCCGGCAATAATTGAGACGGGAGTGCGACGAATACCGATATTGCATTGACCACCGCCGGCCGCTACAGGAGGGCGATCGCGGTGAATACCGACAGTACATTGATCGCTGCCAGCCGCGGCGGCGGAAGGGTGATCGCGACGAACGCCGATATGGCATGCCTCAACTGTCTGCGCAGGCTGAGGAAATCCCTCGTGATGGAGATAGTAGCCAAAGAAATCCTTACAGTCGTCGGTATATTTCTGCGTTTGCAGAATATGGCAGTGCCATACTTCATCCATATCGCCACTGATGGCAGGCAGGGGCACGTCCGGCTGGAGGGCAGCATCCAGCAAAAATCCGGCATAGCTTTGCACCGCTCGATACAGGCGCGATCGCGACCAGCCATCCTCGCCGTCGTAGCTCTGACAGTGGCAGTCCCATAGCTTTTGCACTAGGGGACCAAAATCCAGGCATCCCAACCGCCCAATCAAGGCTTGTAACGCTTTTGGATCTTGCCGGGCATAGAAATCCAGGCGCTGGGCTAGATCTGGCGATAACACTAAGGATTGCAATAGCTTGGGCTGTCCTACTGAGTCCGGCGTCCAAAGGTGGAGGCACGAATGAGCCACACAAGCTCGGATCACACTGGGCGGATCAGCATAGCTCCAAACACTCGACAGCCTGTCGCTATACTTGTTCAGGTCTACCTCCCAAAAATAGGGCACACGTTGCATTAAAAGCTGTCTGAATGACTCAAAGGAAAACTTCCTAGAAAGCATAGTTAAGTTTAAGAGTGCGGTAGAGATTGCATTGACGGATAACCCCAAGCGATCGCCGTTAAAATCCGGCGGGGCAACAGGGGGTGTTATTTAGCTATCGGCGTTCAAAAATTTTTTTATGCAAATTGCGTGAATTAAATTGCGAATCGCATTTCAAGCCGCATTGCTTTCGGAGTGCACATGCCGGAATAATTCCCAACAAAGCTTCCGGCTTAAACATCAACCCTTCGCGCAACTGTGAGAAAGCCCTAAAACCGCATAAAATCGTTGCCTTTCTAGCATCACCCTGGCCAGAATCGAACCGCTTTCGTCAACTCAAATTCCAAATCGCCTTTCAAATCGTCAAAGTATTTTGGTTTGGCGCCAGCATTTACTTTTCAGAAAGCTGTTCAGTGAATTGGACTAGCGTTTGTTCCATGCGATCACCCGCCACCAGCGGTAGATCGTTGTGCGTCCCCCCGCCGATCACCACAAACTGGGTGCGCAGGGGATGCACCTTGGCAAGCTGCTGCCCGTGGTAGAAGGGAATAATTTCGTCGCTGGTGCCATGGAAAATCACGATGGGCACCGAGACATCCTGGAGCCGCTGCAGGTTGGGAAATTTATCGAAGGGGTATAGGGGAACGCGGGTGACCACGCGGAAGATGCTGGTAAACGTCGCCTCCAGCACTAGCCCTGCCACTGGCTGAGTAGCGGCAATGTGGATTGAGGGTGCGCCGCCAATGGAGATGCCGTAGGGGATGATGCGATCGCTGGGAACTCCCTGGTCGCGCAGGTATCGATAGGCTGCCTCCACGTCCTGATAGACGCCCGCTTCCGTCGGCGTGCCCTCACTCAGACCATAGCCTCGATAATCGTAGGCAAGAACGTTAAACCCTCGCTGATGCCATTGATGAATCATGGGGCGGATGCTGCCCAAATCTGAACCATTGCCATGGCTGAGCAACAGGGTGTAAGCGGCATCAGATCGGGTAAGGTGAACAGCTTTGAGTTCGATGTCCGGGGCGGAGCTGAAGCTAACCAGGTTGGGTTCGTCGACACCGTAGCCAATGGGCGGGGCGGGAAACATTTGGCGTTCTGCAAGGAAGTAACCATAGGCGCCAACGGCAAGGTACAGCAGTGCGCTGAATCCCAGGGCACGCCCAAGGATGGTTTTGGCGGCGGGCAGGATTGATGCGATCGCTGGTCCCAACTCAACTTGCCCCATTACTGTTTCAGACTCCCTTTCAAATTTCTCTAAGGACCAACCGGAAAATCACTCTATTGCTGGATCTGCCGGTGCCGGGGGAATCGCCTGCACCCAGTCCCTACCTAGCCGAATGGTTAGATCCGAGCCCAAATCGCCGATGGAAGAAGGATTGAGCGACCCAACGCCCAGCCGTCGCTGTACCAGTTCCGCCACGTCCCGCCGCCCTGTTTGCACGATCACCTGGGTGCTATTGAGGGTATCGCTCCAGGGACCGATGGTGTAAACCTGTCGAAACCCTAGCCGCTCTAGCTTGGTACGCACCTGCTCCACGGCTTTGGGATCTCCCGATGCATTTTGGATGGCGATGCGGGCAAAGGCGAAAGCAAAGCGATCGCGGGCGGCATCGCTATTAATAGAACTGCGGCGAGGACCCTCGTAGTTCACCTGGAATAGCTCCCGAGCCAGGCGCGATCGCTCATTCTCATCGGCAACCCACGCCCCGGAATCTCCATCTGCCGCCGTGCCAAATCGCCCCGGCAACAGCACGAATTCCCAGCGATCGCTCGACTGCCGCAGCCCAAACCCCAAAAGCGCCGTCAGCTCTTCCCAGGACAGGTTGGTGTCCACATAGTGCTGCACCCGCTGCAAAATTTCCGGCAGCCGCAGCCAAATATCTGGACTCGCCAGCCGCTCCCGCAAAGCCTTAAGCAACATTTGCTGGCGCTGCACCCGACCGATATCACCCAGTCCATCGCCGCGATAGCGCACAAACTGCTCCGCCTGGTCTCCATCAATGGTTTGCCAGCCCGCATTCAGCTCAATTTCTAAATCCTGGGTGCGGTCCACGTAGCTCATGGGGCGGGGCACAAAAATTTCGACGCCCCCCAACAGGTCAATCAGCTCCCGAAACGCCAGGGTGTTGATGCGTAGATAGCGATCAATGGGAAGGTTACCCAGATTTTTTTGTAAGGTTTGGCTAACTAGCGCTGGACCGCCGAGAGCATTGGCTTGGTTAATGCGGCGGCGACCGTACCCAGGAATGGTCACCAGGGTGTCGCGCGGTACCGACAGCACCGTGGTGATTTTTTCGCGCGGATTAACCCGTGCCACCAGCAGGGTGTCGCTGCGACCATCGAGGCTCTGCTGATGGGGCGGTGCTCCTGGATCGCTATGGTCAACGCCGATAATGGCAATATTCATCGGACGGGTCAGGCGATACTGCCAGCCCTGGTCCCACGATCGCTCGATGGACGGATTGGTGATATCCACCGGGGCGCTGATGCCCAGCCACTTCTCCGGCTTCAGCGGGTCAAACAGGGCGATCGCCGCACCAACGCTGGCGGACAGCACGGCGGTGACGGAAATAACAAACAGCCATTGCAGCCAAATCGATAGCGATCGCTCCTGTCGCCCTACCCAAACAATGGCGGTATTCAGGGACGCACGAGACCGATCCGCCTCGGAATCCAGCGGCGGCAGGGCTCGCCCAAAGGCTTGCTCGTCGGGGCTCGCCCCAAAGGCATCAGGTTTAAGGGAAGAATCGGCCATAGAGTCATCATGTCCGAGTCAGGAGCATCAGCAAGGAAAACTCAAAGCATTGAAAAAGCATTGAAATAGAGCGCTAAGAAATAAAGCGCTAAAAGCACGCTATGGTCCGCATCCTAACGCAAGGAGCCCAGGTCGATGGCATCCACACCACCGCGTTGCACCTGGCGTAGAGTTACAACGCCTAGTTGCCACCAAAGGAGCCCAGATCAATGGCATCTACGCCGCCCCGCTGCACCTGACGCAGAATTACGCCGAGCTGCCACCAAACTGCGATCGCCCCACCGGCGGTCACGGATCCGGACATCAAAAACGCCCACTTTGCAGGAATCGTGAAGGTTTGGAGCGTCGCCGCCAGGAAAACACACGCCCCCATCGCCGTGCCCACGAAAGGAAACCGCAACGGCGATTTTAAAAAGTCATTTGGGTCGCGTTCTTCAGTTGCCAGCCAAGTTTTGACCGTTTCCCGAAACATTTTTGCGAATAGCCCTCCGCACGCTCCCCCCACGGCAAAGCCGATGATTAGCTGGATTAACGGACCTTGGGGAGCATCAAAAGTCATCATGGCGTTACAGGGCGTAAAAGGCGGCGAAAGCTTTGACAGATCGGCAAAGACGGAGGAAATTCCAGCGTCAAAACCTTGGAGTCGAAATTCTAAATCTTAGGCATTATCGCGCAGAGCGGCCACGGTGTTGTCCAGAACCGGCAAAAACTGTTTTGGCAGGATCTGCACGGCTTGCTCCCGAGAAAACTCCGTGAAAGCATTCCACGCCGTTCCCCAGGCCGCTTCGACCACCTGCCCCGGCTGCACCTGATCCTTCACCAGGTCCCACAGTCGCTGAACTTCCGTAGTGTGCAGTCGCCCATCTTCCACCAGCGCTAGCAACAGGCGATCGCGGAAGATTTGCCCCTCATCGGACATCAGGTACTGCAAGCCCATCTGCGCCGTTGGAACCAAATCAAACTGGGCGCTACTGCCCTTGTCCCCCTGGGCAATGCGCAGCAAATTCTCCAGCCGCTGCCACTGGAACTTACCGTCCTCAAACAGCACTTCAATCAAACGCCGCCGCAAAGCTGGCGACTCCCCTCGCAACAGTCGCCGCGCCACGTAGGGGTAGGCAATTTCTACGATTTTGAATTCTGGGTTGAGGCTGAGCGCCAAGCCTTCCTGGGTGACGAGTGATCGGATAATTAGCGCAAACTTCGCCGGTACCCGGAACGGATATTCAAACATCAGCTCCGAGAAGCGATCTGTGATGGTTTTGAAATTAAAATCACCAACGCTCGCGCCGATAATGTCCCCAAACACGTCGTCCAGGGCGGGAATAATCGGCGTAATATCGGTCTCCGGCGTCAAAAATCCAAGCTTGACGAAATCTTCCGCCAGCTTGTCGTATTTTTTGTTGATCAGATGGACAACCGAATCAACGATGGTTTCCTTGGTGGACTCCTCTA
>JBCCTE010000035.1:0-12093 GCA_039198915.1 Cyanobacteria bacterium P01_D01_bin.73
CTTCGTCTGACGGGTCTATGCCACATTCGGGGAAAGTAATTTTGGACTCAACCTCGGAGAAAGGCGAGCCGGAGATGACGCTAGAAATGGCGGATGATTTGACGCTGATTGACCAATGTTTAGCAGGGAAACGCTCAGCATTTGCGGGCTTATATCGCCGCTACGGTCAACGGGTGCGATCAACGTTGTATCAATTGTGTGGGGAAACGGGGCTGGACGATTTGGTTCAGGAGGTGTTTCTGCGGGCGTGGCGAGGGTTGCCGAAGTTTCGGCGATCAGCGAGTTTTTCCACTTGGCTGTATCGCATTGCCTGGAATGTGGCGATGGATCGGCGGAAAAAATTTGCCCGCGATCGCCAGCGGGAGCAAACGGTGTCTGATCCTTTAGATGCCACCTTGCCAGACCCCTCCCAAGGGGCATCGGGACAGTGGTCCGCCCTGCATTATCAAGATGTGATCCGCAAAGCTTTAGGGACATTATCGGACGGGGCCCGCAGCGTTATTGTGCTGTGTGACCTGGAAGATATTCCTCAGAAAGATGTGGCTCAAATTTTGAATGTGCCAGTGGGAACCGTAAAGTCTCGATTGTTTTCTGCCCGCGCTGCCCTTCGCAAGGAATTAGAGCGCCAAGGAGTTGAGTTATGAATCGCAACAACCAAAACCCAAATAACCAACCGCCCATTTTCGGCGATGATTCTAACCCTAATTCTGAGCCGCTACCCTTTGGCAGTTTTGAGGATCAGCCCAAGTCGCCCAAGGATTCCCGGTCGGCAGATCGCGCTAAAAATAACCGCAATCTGGACGATCGCGACCTAGTTGCCTTTCTGCGCCAACACCAGCCGACGACACCGCCAGAGCCCGCCAATTTTGAGGCGAATCTAATGGCGGCGATCGCCCAGGAACCCATTCCTGCAAGCAATGTTAATCGCAGCATTAAAAAAGCAAAGCGACTACCCCAGATTATTGGGGCGATCGCGGCAGGACTGGTAGGCGCTGGTCTGGGGCATGCCTTGGGAGTTTGGACCAATCCATCCGGGCTAGGGCATCAGTTTGCCGATACCGGTAGCGAATCGGAGTTGGAACTGTTTTTAGAAGACGGTTGGGATGGGGCGATCGCCCAAACCTCGTCAACTGAATCCACCGACACCTCCGACTTCGGCTCCTTCTACTGGGACACCAGCGGGATTTAGGTCCAAGGCAAATAAGTCCGACGCAAATTCACTAAATCTGACGTCAGCTCAACGTAATACCCACTGAAAAAGCATCATGTTTAACCGCAAATTTCCTCTGATTGCCGCTGGCTCCTTACTCGCCGGAGCCACCCTCGCCTATCTTCCCCATCTGGGTCTTGGTCTAGATGCCACAGCCAACTCCACCGCTGGCGGTGCTCAAATAGAATCTGCCGATTCCACCTATCTTGCCCAGGGAGAGCAACGTGGTCCCGAAGGTGAAGGTCGTGGGCGTCGCGGACGTCGTGGCGGACCTGGCTGGCTACGGGAGTTGAACTTAACCGAAGCTCAGCAAACCGAAATGCGGGCAATCAAGGAGAAGTATCGTCCGCAAATGGAGCAATTCCGCACTGAGGGCAAGGCTGCCAAGGAACAAATGCACCAGCTGATTTCCAATCCCAACACCAGCGACGACCAACTGCGTAGCCAACATCAGAAACTACAGCAATTGCGCCAGTCCAAAGGCAGTCTCAAGTTCGAAAGCATGTTGGAAATTCGGAAAATCTTGACCCCAGAACAGCGCCAGCAAATGGCTCAGCGGATGGCGGAGCGACTTGAGCGCCGGGGGGGCGGCCGTTCCCGTGGTGGGCGTCGCGGTGGTGGTCCTGGCGAAGGCTTCCAGGGGGGAGACGCTCTCTAATCCAGCGATAAACCCTTTTGACGGGTTGCGTCTACGCGTTTCATCAAACAGCTCCATCATTCAATCCAAACTCTAAGCACTAAAAACTATGTTTAACCGCAAATTTTCCTTGATTACCGCTGGCTGCCTATCTCTTGGGGTTGCGCTCTCGGGTCTTTCCTTCCTGGATGGGGCCAAGGCGATCGCCGCAACTTCTAGCAACACTCGAGCAGAAACCCTCGACGCAACTTACCTCGCCCAGCGTGGCGGCGGTCGTCGCCGGGGTGGCGGCGGGCGCTGGATGGAGGAGCTTAACTTAACCGAAGCGCAAAAGATCGAAATCAAAGCCATTCGAGAGCGTTATCGTCCTCAGTTTCAGGCGCTGCGGTCGCGCGCCCAAAATGCTGACCAGAGCCAGCGCCAGTCCATCCGTGAAGAAATGAAATCGCTGCGCTCTGAGGCACGGGAGGAGATTTTTGCAATCCTAACCCCCGCTCAACGGCAACAGGCAGAGCAACTGATGGAAGAGCGTCGCGCCCAGCGTCAACAGCGTCGCGGCGATCGCCAGCGCCAGCAATAATCCGCCTGCGGCTTAGCCACTTCTGTATCAGCTTGTCTTAACTTCCTCGGGGAACCGGCTTTGCGTCGGCGATCGCGAGGAAGTTTTTTAGCGTCACTATCAAAGACCCGTTGTAAATTGGAATCTGGACAGTATACCCAGGAGTGAATCCGTGTCGAATCCCGCCGCCGAAGCTTCAAGAATGATGATCCGCACCAGCTGGATTGGCTTTTGGGTGCAGGTGGTTTTGGGTGTAATTTCCACGATTATTTTGCTATTTTCAGCGGCGGCAGTAGTTCCCCGCGCGGGTAACCCTGGGGCGAGTAATCCCGGCACTGGAGCAGGATTGCTATTTGCGGCGATCGCCGTTGGCGTCCTCTACTTCAGCGCCTACCAAACGTTCAAAAATACCGCCTACGGTCGACGGCTACTAGCGCCCAAAAACGTTCGCCCCAGCCGCGCCGACACCCTAAAACTGCTGCGGTTCAATATCTTGATCAACGTTGGCGGGCTCGGTTGTGCCCTAATGGGAGCCGAAGCCATCACCGGCAACCTACTAGCCAAAGCCCTAGTGCAGCCCAACGCCATAAACGTCGCTGCCCTGGACCCCAGCAAATTCGTCCAGCCCCTCGATATCTTCGTCGTCCTCGGCAACACCCACACCCTAGTTGCCCACTTTGCCGGACTAATCGTTTCACTGCGAATTATCGATCGCATCGCCAGCCGTAGCACCCCGTAAACCGCCTTCTCTCCAAAACAACACTCCTCAGTCAGCTCAAGGTGAATTGTCAAATTGAGTACAACTGCCATCGCAGTTCAGTAGGTCGCTGGGCTCGTTTACCTTGCTGTCTACTGTTGTTCCAATGCCATCGTTCCCTTGGGAATACTCCCTCAAATCCTAATCTGCCAACCCTGCACTCGCATTAATTGGATCCCCGTAGCAACAGTTACTCCCGAACGAGAACACTTTTCATATCTTGGGAGGGCTAAGTAAATACCCGTAAATTGCCGCGACCATGACTGCAGGTGCCACAGAAGAAAATTTAGGAGATTTGTCAGATTGTTCTCAGCAGGGCACTTCTGATGATCGAAAGCTCACCTATTCCAAAACCCTGTTGGCAGCAGCGGCCGTGGGCGTTACTGGTGGAATAGTAGCCACCCTTTACTATTTCGTCTTAGAAAATTTATTGGAAGTCGTCTGGCACTCTGGACGGGAATCCATTGTGACGCTGTTCCCCGCTTGGCTACCCCACTGGCACTACACCTGGATGGTGGCGACCCTCGGCGGGCTGGGCGTGGGGCTATGTTTGTACTTTTTGGGGCTGCCCGGTGAAATTGCCCTGGTGATTGATCGAGTACATGATGCGGGACAGCTGGAGCAGGACCAAACCCCTGGCATGATTGTTACCTCGTTAGTGTCCATTACGGCGGGAGGCAGCTTGGGACCAGAAGCGCCGCTGGTGCAGATTAATGGCAGCGTTGGCAGTTGGATTGCTAAGAAGCTGAAGCTCACCTTGAATAGCACGCGCATTATGACTTTTTGTGGCATGGGGGCCGCACTGTCTGCTTTTTTCTGCGATCCCATTGGAGGGCCGTTGTTTGCCTTGGAAATTCCCCATCGACGGGGATTGGAATATTACGAGGCGATTATTCCGGCGATGGTGGCGGGAATTTGCAGTTTTGCGGTATTTCGCATCGGCACGGGGCTGGAAGTGGGCGGTATTTACAATTTTGGACGCTTTGGTGATTTACCCGCCCTGTCCTGGATTCATTTGGCTGAGGGGCTAGCCTTGGGGATCGCAGGGGCATTGGCAGGGGTACTGTTTATCGGCATTTTCCGCGCGATGAACTGGATGATCCAAAAAATTGAGCATCGCCATATTTTGCTGGCAGTGTTGGGGGGCTTGGGGATTGGTTGGATTGCGGTGCTATTTCCAGCAACGTTGTTTTTCAGCGAGGAGCAAATTGAAACCCAGCTTTTGGCAAAGTCGGCGTCCTACGGAGTGACGATGTTGCTGTGTCTGTGCTTGGCGAAGATGCTGGCAATTTGCTTCACAATCCATGGCGGCTTTCGAGGGGGCTTTATTTTCCCGTTGTTTTTTACTGGTGCCAGTTTGGGGTTGGCGATCGCCTTTGGTATTCCCGCCATCCATCCCACCATCGCCGTCCTTTGCTGTATGGCAGCCATTAATGTCGCCATCACCAAAACCCCCGTCAGCACTACTATTATTTTGACCGTGTTATCTGATACGACGATTTTGCCCGTTATTGCGATCGCCTCTTTCACCAGCTTCCTGCTGACTAGCAATGTGGGGCTGCTGAAAACCCAGCGTGCCCGCGCCGTAGATTCCATTTCGGGTTTAGCCCGCAAGACGCCAGAGCCTGCGCCAGAAGTGAAAACTGCACCAGCCTAATGGGGCTCAATTGAAGGGGGAGTCGGAGAGATTTCGCCACTTCCCAAAAACTCAAACTGGTGGGCCGCCGTAATCAACTCCACCCAGCCACTCACCAACTCTTCCAAAAGCTTTGCCCCAATCTCCAAGCTTGCCGAAGTCCCATCCCCGATCACCCCGGTGCGGCTTAAATCTTCCGTGCGCCAGGTCGCCGCTGTCGGTCCTTTAACCCCAATTAATCCGCCATCGCCAGCCAGTTTGGGATATTCCATAGTGGCGCGATCGCCCCTCACCGTTTCTGCATCTAGCGCCAACATCAGACTCGTTTCCGCCACCCCGCCGTGCAGTCCCTCACGCCCCTCCCGTTCCGATAGAAACCGCTTGTATTCCGGAGCGCCACGCCACACAAACCAGGCAAAAGTATAAAAATCGGGAAACTTAACCCGTAAATCCGTTGCCGCAATCTCCAAAACCTGGGGCTGTCCCCCGTGCCCGTTCATCAGCACCAGCCGTCGAAACCCTGCCCGATAGACACACTCCCCAATTTCCATCACTGTCGCCAGCAATGTTTTGGCGCTTAGGGCGATCGTCCCTGGAAATCCTAGGTGCTCGTTGGACTTGCCATAGGGCAAAAGCGGCAGCCCGTAGGCTGGAATTGCCGGGTCTAAACGGTCCAAAGCTCGGTTTAAAATTTCCGACACGATCACCGAATCCACCTTTAGCGGTAGGTGATGTCCATGCTGCTCGATCGCCCCAATGGGCAAAATCAACACCGTGCGATCACGATTGGGCAGCGCCGCAACCTCTTGCCACGTCAGCGAAGAAAAATCACGGGCGATTGGCATAGCCATCACAATATCCCCTCTAAAACTTTCTGACTCTTCAAGGCTGGTTCCCTTGCCAAAACTTCCACATCATCACGACGGTCACTTTAAATTCCAAACCAGCGTCAGACAATTGCGATCGTCCTCACCCCGCTCATAATTCCATTCATCCGCCGCATTATTCATAATTGCCAAGCCAAACCCTCCCCCCGCCAGACGAGGAGGCTGCGCCATCGCGTACTCCAGCTTGCCCTTGAAATCAAACGGCGGTCCCAGATCCCAAATTTGTAACGCCAGCCGCTGTGGCTCCACCTGAATCTGCAACTCAACCGGCGTCTCCGGCGGCAGTTCCTCGTGGGCATGACGTACCGCATTCGTAAACCCTTCCGCCAACGCCACCTTATAGCGCAACCACACCTCGTTAGAAATTGGGTCAAACGAAAAAATACTAACCAAGGGCTTACCGCGAAAACACTCAGCCCAACTCAACACACAACTCAAGGCTTTGCGCTCCGTCGGCACCACCAATGTTGATCGCAAAGAAATATCCACGATAGGTAAAAATAGCCTGGCGGAAAAGGACTACAAACGAGTTAGAGTCGCACCACTGAAAGGCGTCACCAATTAAATTTCAAATTCAATATCCGCAGGAGTTTTGCCCTTCAGCAACTTTTATTCTAAGGGGCGCAGACTCCGGATCGCGTCGGACTTTCTGAGTTTAATAAAGGATTTGCCTTACTCTACAGTGCCCATCTCATCAAACTAACTTCGCGCTTCATGCCACAATCTTGACAAGCGCTTTGGTTGAAATGTTGAAATAATTTCGTAGTACTCAAAAAGCGAACCGCATTGATCAAGGACCTTTTTCAATCGTAAAGTCCATCTGTCTTTGGACAAAGTGGACAGTTACCCTATAGGAATGGTGCATTCACCCACCTAGAGCTGACTGATCTAGGATTTTTCAAATCGCCCCAAAGTTATTAACCTAGATTGCCTTCTCCTTTGATTCCATTTGATTCATTGCCATGGTTTCACGACCAATCCCGTCATCTTTTGCCGTCAGTTCCATCCTGTTCCGCGATCGCCCAAAATCATCAAAAGCAGTGGCTAGAGACGGTACATCAACAGCCAAAAACCCTGGGAGACTTCAAAAAAGCTCCAGGTGCCATTATCTTCAGGGTTAGATTATGTCGGCTGAGTACGTTCGGCCCGGTACTGACAGCCACCCCAAACCTCATTCCAGACTATGTTTCGTATCCTGATCATTGATGACGATCCTGCCATCCGCTTGCTGTTGGAACGTACGCTGCGAAAACGCGGTTACGAGACCTCAGTTGCAGCAGATGGCTTAGCGGGATTCCAAAAGGCGCAAACGGAACAACCTGATTTAATTATTTGCGACTGGATGATGCCCCACCAAGATGGCATCGAAGTGTGCCGCTTGGTAAAAAAGGAACCATCCCTATCCAGCACGTTCTTTATTTTGCTGACGTCTTTGGGCTCGGTGGATGATCGCGTCAAAGGGCTCGACGCGGGAGCCGATGATTTTCTGTCAAAGCCCATTGAAATGACGGAGTTACAGGCGCGAGTACGGGCTGGGCTGCGCCTACATCAGCTCAATCGAGATCTAAACATCCAAAAGCGTTTGCTGGAGGACGAATTAGCAGAGGCGGCGGACTATGTAACGTCCCTGCTGCCTGAGTCTTTGCAGAAGCCCGTCGCCGTTGACTCTCGATTTATTCCCTCGCGCAAGCTGGGGGGAGATTGCTTTGATTATTTTTGGCTAGATGACGATCGCCTCGTGGTTTACCTAGTCGATGCTGCTGGCCATGGCTTGAAAGCTGCCTTACCGTCTCTGTCGGTGCTGAATTTATTGCGATCGCAAAGCCTCCCCAACCTAGACTACGGCGTTCCCAGCCAGGTCCTGGCTGCCCTTAATCAAGCGTTCCAAATGAGCGATCGCAACGACAAGTATTTCACCGTTTGGTATGGGGTTTACCACGCTAAGACTCGGCAGTTAAGCTACGCCAGCGCCGGGCATCCTCCGGCGATTTTGCTCAGTCCAGCCTCTAAGAACTCGGCGATCGCTCCAGAAAAGCTACGAACCCCAGGGCTACCCATTGGCATGTTCCCAGAAGCTGACTACGTCGATCAGAGGTACGAAGTCAACAAAGGCAGTCTTCTGTACGTCTTCAGCGACGGCATCTATGAAATCAATCACAACGGCAATCTCTGGGGGCTAGACGCCTTCACCGACACTCTGCAAGCCTGCTCCTCAGAATCTTTGCAGCTCAAACAACGTTTCCTTTGGGGTTCAGAAACTAACGCTGATGCCAATAACCACGAATTAGATAGCGTACTAGCCGCCGTCCGTGAAGTGCAGGACGCCCACTATTTTGAAGATGATGTCTCTCTAATTCGCTTGATGTTCAACTAATGATGGCTAATTCCGACGCAGCTATCATTAGAGGCTTGTCGTAGGCTCAAACCCTTTGAAAATAGCAAGGAGTCAAAACCTTTCTAAAAAGGCTGATGCAAAGCGAGAAGAGGACCCGAAACGCCGTCCTCTTCTCGCTTTGCATCTAGATTGATAATCCTGGGCTGGAGTTAGGAAACTACGAAAGCGACCGCCATAACGCCCACCAACAGTAAGCCGCCAACCGCGCTCAAGATGACGTAGTTACGCTTTTCCGAACCAGAGGGAGGCTCCGCTTGATAAATCTCAGGCTCTTTTGCGTAGTTGTTAAGCCGTCCACCTTCTTCATTTACGTATGGCATGGTTGTCGTACCCGATTCGTGAATTAACAAAGGTCAACAGATCTTAGCAATCTGAATGGACCTGATTCACAGCTTAACTGTCTGTGACCAAAGCCTCAAGGGACTACGGCACAGCATCTGGCAATATGTGTCCAGAGCGATTACGTCTTGGGCTGCTGTGCTCCGGGGCTAACAGGGTGTGTTCCGGGGCTAACAGGGATAGATTGCAGGCTGCAGTTCGTTCGTGTCCGTGCTTTAAAACTCAATCCATAGACGCTTTCAGGCAAAATGACGAAAGTTTCACACTTAGCCGATCGTTGAAAAAAACTGCGTGATCGTCCGAGAAATTAATATTTGTTTAATCCCCAGCCCTTGCAAGGCTTCTGTGATGCTGAGGGGGTCAGTTAATCTGGCGACAATGACTTGAGAGTGTTGGAAATGGCTTTGAAAGTTAAAGTTTCAATCCGGTGTTATGGCAAGGCGTCCAGTGATCCTTCAGAATATTAGAACCCGTACTACAACCTGCCTACCTTTCGCCTGCCATGGATTTAGTCCTTTTACAAAGTTGGTTAGATAACGCCTCGTTCCTTGCCCTTTTCATTACGATGCTGGCCTACTGGACGAGTGCTGCGTTTCCCCAGTGGTCCGCCCTATGGTCTTTGGGGACCACTGGAATGGCGATCGCCAACCTCACCATGGCCACACTGCTGGGAGCCAGATGGATTGAGGCGGGCTATTTTCCCCTGAGCAATCTTTACGAATCCCTGTTCTTTTTGGCATGGGGCATCACGGCCGTTCACCTGTTCGCCGAATATTCCAGCCGCAGTCGCTGGGTGGGCACAGTCACTGCTCCCGCCGCCATGGGAATCACTGCCTTTGCAGCCCTTACGCTACCGGATACCATGCAAGCCTCTGCACCGCTGGTCCCGGCGTTGAAATCAAACTGGTTGATGATGCACGTCAGCGTCATGATGTTGAGCTACGCCACGCTGATGGTGGGCTCGTTGATGGCGATCGCCTTCCTAGTAATCACCCGTGGTCAGAATATTGTCCTTCGAGGCAGTTCCTTCGGCGGTGGCTCCTTCCGGGACAAAGTGGCAAAAATTCAAACCTCCGTTGGCGGCAACGGCTTGCCTCTAGCTGGCGCATTGGCTGATACAACGATGGCAGCGATGGCAGAGACGGACCTAGATGCTTCGCCTGATACCGGTGCCGCTGGCGTCGCTGTTCTGGATCAGCCGGCCGACGTTGCCATTGATTTATCGCCCCAGCTTTTAAGCCTCGCCGACACTTTGGATAACGTCAGCTATCGCATCATTGGCTTGGGATTTCCTCTCCTGACTATCGGCATTATCGCTGGCGGTGTCTGGGCGAACGAAGCCTGGGGCTCCTACTGGAGTTGGGATCCGAAGGAAACCTGGGCGCTGATTACCTGGTTAGTGTTCGCAGCCTACTTGCATGCCCGCATTACCCGAGGCTGGCAGGGACGCCGACCCGCACTGCTGGCAGCTGGTGGTTTTGTCGTAGTTTGGATTTGCTACCTGGGCGTCAATATCCTGGGCAAAGGCTTACATTCCTACGGCTGGTTCCTGTAGGCGAGTCTTCAACTCATTTAGTTTATTTAGCTAGGCACTTTCGGGTAGGCACTTTCAATGGGTGAGTCAGCGGAACGGCGTTGGACTCAGTGGCATGGACGCCTCCACGTTTCCCTGAGGGCAAAGCAGCTACTGCCTCGAAACAGCCAAATCGCGATCGCCTGCTCCGGCGGTCAAGATTCCCTGCTTCTCGCCCAACTTCTGCTTGATCTACAGCCAAAGTGGGGCTGGAAGCTCCATCTCATCCACTGCGATCACCAATGGCGACCCGACTCTGCCGACAACGCCGCCTTTGTTATGGAGTGGGCAAAATCGCAGCAGTTGGCAGCATTCCTCTGCACATTTGCTGATTCCAACGCAGCATCTAGCCTCAGCGGCGCGCCAACTAAAACCGAGGCTGCCGCTCGCCAATGGCGCTATGACCAACTGCAAACCGTTGCTCAACAGCAGAACTGTAGCTACCTAGTTACTGGGCACACCGCCAGCGATCGCGCCGAAACCCTTCTGTTCAATCTAGTGCGAGGCAGCGGTAGTCGCGGATTAGGCTCCCTCGTGCCCCAGCGATCGCTCAGCAACGGCATCCAGCTTGTGCGCCCCATACTGGACTGGCTCCGTACTGATACTGAAACTGGCTGCCAAGACCTGTGCCTTACCCCTTGGGAAGACAGCAGCAACGCTGATTTTCGCTACAGCCGTAACCGCCTGCGCGGCGAAATCATCCCCCTCCTCAAGGAGCACTTCAACCCCCAGGCTGAATCGACCCTCGCCCGTACCGCCGGCCTACTCCAGGCGGAATCCGACTATTTAGATCAATGCGCCAAAAAAATACTGCAAGAAGCGGCTATTGATCGCCACACCCCTCCCCACCAGCTCAGTCGAACCGTCCTTGCTAAGCATCCCCTAGCTCTTCAGCGGCGATCGCTCTACCAGTGGCTTAACCAGCACGTCCCTAGCTCCGTTTCCTTTCTGGCGATCGAGCGCGTCATTCCCCTGATCACTGCCCCCAACCGCACCCAAACCTCCCCATTTCCAGGCGGCGGCTACGTCCAGGTTCGCGACAATGCCCTTACTTGGGTTTTCGGTTCCTAAATTCCAGAATCTAAACTTTCGTATCTTTCGAGACTGACTGGGTGCAATATCTTTAACTTCTGTTGCTGAGATAAACCTTTGTTCCGCACTCCAAAAAGACCCTTGATAAGATGACGATTAAATGACGAAAGGGCATGAACTAGCGATAGCGTTAGCTCTGCCCAACGCAGCACCTCGCATAGTCACCCGAATCAACACCCGCTTTTGAGAGGAATCCTAATGGCCGCCGAAATTTTTAGTACCGCTTTCTTGTGCTTCTCCGTAGTTTTAATCGGACTATCCTGCGGCTTTTTGCTGCTTCGTTTGCAGGGTAGTGGCGAGTAGCGCTCTATTGTCGAGGATTGGAAAATGTTTACCCACGCCACGACATTTTTCGCAGCAGCGATCGCGTGATCGTTGCTGTTTGTAATATTTCTTTTTCGTAGCTTCTGGGGCATCCCCCACTCAGGCTCCTAGACTAAACCCGGTGCTGGGCAGCGAGCGATCGCGATGGACTTGAAGGACTAACAGCCTCACCCACTAGCTGACAAATCGCTAAGAAAGGACAAGTTTAAGGAACGCTATCTGATAGCATCTTATTGAAAGTTTACGATTGTTAACGAATCCCTCATGAAAGTCTTAGTAGTCGGTGGCACTGGAACCCTGGGCAGACAAGTGGTCCGTCGCGCCTTAGACGAGGGATTTGAAGTTCGTTGTCTGGTGCGCAGCTACAGCCGTGCCTCATTTTTGCGTGAATGGGGAGCTGAACTGATCGGTGCTGACATTTGCCGCCCTGACACGATTCCCGCCGCCTTTGCAGATCCCGTTGACGCTATTATCGACGCTGCCACCGCTCGCGCCACCGACAGCCTTGGCGTTCGCGAAGTGGATTGGCAGGGCAAAGTGAATTTAATCCAGGCCGCAAAAGAGGCTGGAGTTAATCGCTACGTTTTCTTCTCCATCCTCGATTGCGAGAAGCACTCCCACGTTCCCCTAATGGAAGTTAAGCGGTGCACTGAGTTGTACCTGGCGGAAGCGGAAATGGATTAC
>JBCCTE010000036.1:0-11941 GCA_039198915.1 Cyanobacteria bacterium P01_D01_bin.73
CGTTCGACGGTGAAAAACCCTTGTTGCGCGCGCACGCGCCCCACGCCGCCGCACGTCGTGCACGTGACCGGAGAGGTGCCCTTGGCTGCCCCTGTTCCTTCGCATACGTCGCATGTTTCCGACGATGGGATGGTGACTTCTTTTTGAGCGCCCTCAAAGCCAGGTAATTCTTCTTTAGGCTTTATATACAACGTTCCAGCGCCAGCTTGAGTGTCAATGCGAAATTGATGAATCAATATCTTTCCTTTTTTATCCACAGGGAAAGTGATTCTGTGAAACATTAAGTCTATTTGAATATCCTTGTCAATTCGAGACTTTAATTTCATATGAATCAGATTTTTCGAAGTTAAAATCAGCCCACTTAATTATCGCAAATTAGCTAAAAGATAGGGGGCGTAAAATCATGGATTAATCGTGGATTATTTGAGTCAGGAGGAATAGCATGGGGCTGAGTTGTTGTGCCAGGAAGCTATCGCACCCATGCAGTTGAGAGAGCATACCACCCAGAGTTCAAACGTTTTAGTGATTGGTAGTGGAGGCTCTGGGTTAAGAGCGGCGATCGCGGTGCTGGAGGAGGCGAAGGAAAAGCTGTCTCGACTGAAGGTGGTGTGGGTGGACCAAGGGTATTGTGGAGAGCGTTTTGCCGAGACGGTCAAACAACTGTGCGGTGAGCAGGTGAATGTGGAGGTCATTAAGCGCCATAGTAAGGAGTTTGAGGTGTTGCCCAAACGATGGATAGTGGAGAGAACTTTTTTGGCTCAATCGATTTCGTCGTTTAAGCAAGGATTATGAGTAGCTGATTGATATGAGTGAAGCGATGATCTACGGCTCTCTCATTCACTTAATGATGCGCAGGTTAGCTGACTAAGATTTACTTTATAAATTAGCTCTTACAACAGCTTTTCTCAAGACGATGGGGAGCAGAGCAAATAGTTATCGTCAGCAAGAGTAGGGGCTGTGATTGGTAGAAGAAAGCTACGGGAGTTTTAAAACTCCCGTAGCTTTAAACTTCAGTGGGCATATCCGTTGCCTCGTCAAATTACGAGACTTAAATCCAGTGCGACACAGCTACAGTAACGCTGACTATAGTGCAGACAGCAAGAAACGGGTGGTGCTGGATTTCTGCGCTCGATACATTGAGACATGGCGAACAGATGGCAATAATTAGCCAATGAACCCCTTGTCAGAAAACAAGACAAATAATGCGGATGATGCGGAAACCTATGCGCGTATTGCCCAGGCGATCGCCTTCATCCGCCAAAATCATTTGCACCAGCCGGATCTGGCAACGATTGCGCAGCATGTCCATCTCAGCGAGTATCATTTTCAACGACTCTTCACACGTTGGGCAGGCATCAGTCCGAAGCGATTTTTGCAATATCTCACGGTGGAATATGCAAAATCGAAAATCGCGGAGACTGGTAATTTACTCGGTTTAACGGCAGATGTGGGATTGTCTAGTCCAGGGCGCTTGCATGATCTGTTTGTGAAATTGGAAGCGATGTCACCGGGGGAATTTAAGACTGGCGGTAGCGGGTTAGAGATTTGGTATGGCATTCAGCAAACTCCCTTTGGTAAATGTTTGATTGCGACCACATCGCGCGGTATTTGCAACCTTCATTTCTTTGACGCAGCGAGCCAAGATGCGGTGGAACAGGCTCTTCACTCAGAGTGGACAAATGCCGAGATCAAGCAAGATCAACAAGCAACTCAGGAGATTTGCGATCGCATTTTTACGTCAGGGACATCCAACCATAAACCCTTGATCCTGTGCGTTAAAGGGACAAATTTTCAGATTCAAGTTTGGCGGGCGCTCCTCAACATTCCCTTTGGCGGAATCACAACTTACCAAGGGTTAGCCACTGCCATGGGGCGTCCAACCGCAGCCAGGGCTGTTGGTAATGCCTTAGGACGAAATCCAGTAGGGTATCTAATCCCCTGTCATCGCGTGATTCGGCAATCTGGAGAGTTCGGCGGTTTTCGTTGGGGATTGGCGCGTAAAGCTGCTCTTCTTGGCTGGGAAGCGAGTCATGCTCAGCATCAAAACCAGAGGTGAGAGTTGACATGAAGGGGCTAGAAATCGCCGAACTTTTACTACTTGCAGCACTTTGGGGTGCGTCTTTCCTATTTATGCGGATTGCGGCTCCTGTCCTTGGTCCAGTTTGGCTAATTGAATTACGCGTTTTACTGGCCGGCTTAACGTTACTACCGCTCTTAATTCACCTCAATCTTTGGTCTGAAGTGCGAAGAAATTGGCGCTCACTTTTGCTAGTCGGTGGTATTAACTCGGCAATCCCATTTTCGCTGCTGGCGTTTGCCTCAATATCGCTACCGGCGGGCTTCACTTCTATTTTGAATGCGATCGCCCCCCTCTTCGGCACAATCATTGTGTTTGTCTGGCTTAAAGAAAAGTTGACGATTGCCCGTGTATTTGGCTTTATTTTGGGGTTTGTGGGCGTAATGATTCTCATTGGCTGGAGAGCCGTTGCACTAACATCTGACCTTGCGCTGGCAATAGCGGCTGGATTAAGTGCAGCTCTGGCTTACGCGATCGCCGCCCCTTACATTAAACAGAATTTGACGGGGGTGCCTGTGTTAGCGGTTACGGTTGGTAGTCAGCTCGGAGCCGCATCCCTCCTCTTGCCCGTCCTACCTTTTACGATACCGTCACAGCCCATCACAGCAAGAGTTGTGATAGCCGTTTTGGGTCTTGCATTACTCTCAACAGCATTTGCCTACCTTTTATACTTCCGACTGATTCAGAAGATTGGTGCGACAAGGGCACTAACTGTTACGTATTTGGTGCCTATTTTTGCAATGCTTTGGGGCAGACTATTTCTCAATGAAGCCATAACCCTATCAATGGTTATAGGGTGTAGCCTGATTTTGCAAGGGACTGCTGTCGCGAATAATCTGTTTACAAGAAAAGCCAGGTGACATGAGTGGCAACGCAATAAAAACAACATTCCATGCACTTTTATAAAGTCTAAAAGCAAAGGGCAAATATTTGCAGATCGCCGTTGTGAGCAGGATTAGCATAAGCGTGAATTGTCGCAACAGGGAACTATTGCGCTTATGCAGCTGAGAGAACATACCACTCAAATCTCGAACGTTTTGGTGATTGGTAGCGGGGGCTCTGGATTAAGGGCAGCAATCGCGGCAAAACAGTCGGGGCTAGCGGTGACGGTGTTGGGGAAGCGCAGTCGGGGAGATGTGCATACGGTGCTGGCGGCGGGGGGAATTAATGCGGCGCTGGCGAATCTGGACCCGGACTCTTGGCAGCAGCATTTTGCGGATACGTATCTGGAAGGCTACGGCATCGCTGATCCGCGAGTGGTGGAGTTGATGGCGAAGGAGTCGCCGGATTTGGTGAGGGAAATTGATGGCTGGGGGGCGAATTTTGCCAAGCTGGAGAACGGCAAAATTGACCAGCGCTTTTTCGGGGCGCACACCTATCGCCGCACCTGTTATTCCGGCGATTATACTGGGCGATCAATTTTGCTGGCGCTGTTGAGTAAAGCTGATGAGCTGAAGATTCCTATCCACGATTCCCAGTACGTGACGGAGCTGTTGATTAGCGATCGCACCTGCTTCGGGGTGATGTCCTTTAATATTCACAGCGGCGAGCGGACGGTGCACTTAGCGGATTCAGTGGTGCTAGCGGCGGGGGGGCACACGCGCATTTGGCGTAAAAGTTCGTCGCGGCGCAATGAAAATACCGGCGATGGGTTTTATCTGGGACTGAAGGCCGGCTGTCAGCTCACCGATATGGAGATGGTGCAGTTTCACCCCACCGGGATGGTGTTGCCGGAGGAGATTGCTGGCACATTAGTGACGGAAGCGGTGCGCGGTGAAGGAGGACGGTTGATTAATGGCAATGGCGATCGCTTTATGAAAAACTACGACCCGGAGCGCCAGGAATTATCTACGCGGGACCGGGTGGCGATCGCTAATTATACGGAAATTATGGAAGGGCGCGGCACGGCGAATGGTGGTGTGTATTTGGATATTAGCCATCGGGATAAGGATTTTATTTTGGAAAAACTGCCGCGCATTTATCGCCAGTTCCTCGATGCGCAAATGGTGGATATTTCCAAAGAACCGATGGAGGTGGCCCCCACGTCCCACTATTCCATGGGCGGATTGGTGGTTAGTCCCGATGAGCATTGGACCGGCGTTGAGGGTCTGTATGCGGCGGGGGAGGTGACCGGCGGACTCCATGGCGCTAATCGATTGGGGGGAAATTCCCTGGCAGAAATTTTGATCTTCGGAAAACGGGCAGGACTGGCGGCGGGCGATCGCTCCAAAAAGCTAACGGCTCAGGTGCGGTCCCAAGATGCAATCCAAGCAGCCCACGACAAAATCAACAGCTTTATCAAAAAAGGCGACGAGATGGCTCGACCGTTGCAATATGAGTTGCGTAATATTATGTGGGAGCACTGTGGGGTGGTACGGGATCAGGAAAAGCTGAAAGGAGGGCTGGAGAAGCTGGCAGCGCTGAAGGAAAGCACAAAGGATTTGGACGTGCGGCTGGATTCGGAAGGCTGTGAAGATTTGGTGCATGCCTTCGACTTAGAGGCATCTATTATGTGCGCAGAGGCAACAATTTTGTCAGCGCTGGAGCGTCGGGAAAGTCGAGGGGCTCACCAAAGGAGCGATTTTTCGGAGATCAACCCGTCGGAAAAGGTGAATTACCGCATTAGTTTGGGGGATGATGCCACGCTGGCGGTGTCTCGGCGAGTTATTGAACCGCTACGGGAGGAACTGCAAAAGATTGTGGATGGCACCGCTGAAATTAATAGCTTTGAAGGGAAGTTGCTTGAATAACTCGGTAAGAAGCCTCTGCCACCTGCACCTGTAGTGCACCTGTAGTGGCTCAAAACTGCCTCATTTTCTGCTGAGCTGACTACAGGTAGAGAGATATAAAAACTTCAGCCCCTGACTAGGTGAACCTACTCCTTTGTCAGGGGTATATTTGAGCGCTTAGTTGAGAGGGGGCGCCATGGTATCGTAATGCGACTGATTCCTACTAAGAATTGCTAAAGTCGCTGTAATTCTTGCGTGTTGCTATGTCCTTTCCGGTCGTTTCAAATCCCGAGTCCCAATGGCTAACACCTGGTAGCCCAGCAGATCCGCGACTGCTTCATTGTGACCCAGACGACACGCTTCTTGTTTACCCTGCCGACCAAGGGTATCGCCAAGAGGTAGCGCTTCAGGATGACCTGTCCCTCAAAATTATTGACTACACCCTTCACCAGGACACGATTTTCCAGAGTCAAAGACATGAAGGCTCAATTACCTTAGAGCTGCAACTTACAGAGTCCGGGGTAGAAAACGGGTACTTAAAAAACTCCCTTGGTGGACACGCTCTTTGGTTTACCCCTGCTCGACAGCGGGTGTTTGAATTGGAAGTGGTGTTGAAAAAATCTTTGGTGAACAAATACGCTCAGATGGTCGCTGAGCGATTACCGGACCGTATTCAGTCGGTCTTTCGGCAATTGCTGGAATATTCCTACGGCGGCAGCCAGCGAAGGGGACAACGTCTCACTGATGCAGAACTATTTAACCGTTTTCTCAAGCGACAGGCGGTTGTTCAGTCTGACTATGAGCCAGCGTTGAAGCTTACTCCAAGCTTGTTTGGCGAAGCAGTGGATTTTGGCTACGCAATTCGCCCTATCGTGACTCCAGCGATCAAAAAAATTGCGGCACAAATCCTGAGTTGTCCTTACCGTGGGGGCGTTCGTCGACGGTTCCTGCGGGATAAGGCGCTGGCGTTGATATCGGAATATTTGGAAACGGTATACCAGCCCGCTTATCCCTTGGAGGAAATGGATCGTATCTGTGAGGCGGCGGCGATTTTGAGGGCGAACATAACGAATCCGCCGGGGATCGAAGAGCTGGCGCGACGGGTTTATACTAACCGCCTTAAGCTTTATCAGGGATTTCACGCTGTGTATGGCACAACACCAGTGGGCTATTTACGGTCCTATCGCATTAGTGTTGCCCTGAAGCAGTTTTATACCTCTACTCGGTCCGTCAGCCAGGTCGCTGCTGAGGTGGGCTACAGCAACCGCAGCCGATTCGCTTCAGCGTTTTATCAGCTGGTAGGAATGAATCCTAAAACTTTCCAGCTACAACTGCAGCGGCAAGCTAGCTAAATGACAACTGCTCCCAAATAATGCAGTTCCGTACCAAAATCTCTGGTGGGCGATCGCCAGCGTCTCTACCATAGCGATCAATATTTACATCAGCCTAATAACGCGTTGTCTTCGACACTTCCTGGCAGGGGTTTTCCCTTGGCACGGATGCGCTATGGGCTGACGTTGCAAGGTGTTAGGAGTCGTCGAAATGGCAACGTGGCAATCAAAGGTTAATTTATTAGCGCTGTTAACGGTTATCGGCGGGCAAGCGTTTTGGATCCAGCCAGCACTGGCGACAGGACCAGATACTTCGGAGGCAGTTCCAGAGCTAGAACTTGCTCAGGGCATTGCGGAAATTACCGATATTCAGGTGGAAGCTACTGATACCGGAATTCAAGTGGCGATCGCTGCCGACGGAGCACTGAGAGAGCCTATCCAATCCGTCACGGGCAAAGCCTTGATTCTAGAAATTGCCGGGGCAACTTTGTCGGAAGAATTTGAGGATTTTGCCCCCGTTGAAGGGATTGCCCTGGTACAGATCAGCGCCCAGCCTGACAATACAGTGCGCATTGCCATTACCGGTAACGATGCTCCGCCAGTGGTGGATATTCGTTCCGATCTCCCCAACGCTGACTTGGTGCTGGCGATAACTCCCGGAATTGCCCAGGCTAATGCGGACGATGAGGCCATTCTTATTGAGGTAACTGGGGAAGGGGACGACTATGTGGTGCCCAATGCCAGCACCGCCACCCGGACCGACACCCCGTTGCGGGACACGCCCCAGTCAATCCAGGTGGTGCCCCAACAGGTGTGGGAAGACCAGGGAGTAACAGGACTCAACGACGCCCTGCGTAATGTGAGCGGCGTCTTTCAAACCAGTAACGATCCACGGGGGCAAACTTTTGCGGCCCGAGGTTTTAACGGTGCTCCGGTTTTACGAGACGGCTTTCGCTCCTTGAATAACACTGGCAATAGCGGCTTCTCTGACCTTTCCAATATTGAGCGCATTGAGGTGTTGAAAGGCCCTGCTTCAATCTTGGTGGGGGCGGTGGAGCCTGGCGGTGCCATTAACCTGGTGAGTGAGCGTCCCCTAGCGACGCCGCGATATGAGTTGTCACTGCAAGGGGGCGCTCCCACACAGGTTGAACCCAGCCTAGATTTCACGGGACCGTTGACGGAAGACGGGCGGGTGAGCTACCGCGTGAACGCTTCCTATCGCTATGAGGAATATTTCCGTGATTTTGAGGAGCCCATTGAGCGGTTCTTTTTTGCGCCGCAAATTAGCTTTGAAATTAGCGATCGCACCGACTTGCTCGTGGAAATAGAGCACCGTCGGGAGGAACGTCCCTATGAAACCGGGCTTGTGGCCGTTGGTGACGGGGTTGCGGATATTCCCTTTGATCGCGTTTTGACCTATCCAGGACTGAAGGCAGAGTCGAATTACACCCGCGTCGGCTATCAGTTTGAACATCGCTTTAGCGATCGCTGGAAAGTGCGCAACACAGCTTATTACACCCGCTTTGATACGTTCACTTTCACTAACGGTGCCCAAACTTTTCTACGCAGGTTCTTTGATGAGGCAACCGGTGACCTGTCCTTAGTGCCGGGCACCTTTGAGCAACCGTCCAACACCTTTGAAGTACAAACCAATGTGGTGGGCAAATTCAATACCGGCTCAATTGAGCACACGTTGCTGGCCGGAGTGGATTTTTATCAACGGCGCGACCTAGGTAGCGAAATCAGAACCGCTGTGGCCCTGCAACCGGGTGCCCCTTTCCCCGTGCCCACAGTGGCAGACACCCTTAATATTTTTGACCCTAACTACGACGCTCTTTCAAGATTCGATCCCGACTCATTTATTCAAACCACTACCCTTGAAGGGCTGACGCGGGGCTGGGGATTTTATGTGCAGGACCAGGTCAAAATTACGGACAACCTAATTGTGCTGGCGGGGCTACGCTTCGACACGGTATTCCAGGAGTTAACCACCGCCATCCCCTTTCTGCCAGCCTTCGGTGGTGAAAGCAGCAGCACCAGCGAAGACTTTACCCCGCGCCTTGGGGTGGTGTATCAACCTAGCGATGATATTTCCCTTTATGCCAGCTATAGCCGATCCTTCCAGCCCAATACGGGCGTGAATTCTGCCGGTGATTTGCTTGAGCCAGAGGAAGGGGAGCAGTTTGAAGCTGGCGTTCGCGCTGAACTACTGGACGGTAATTTTGTGGCAAATTTGGCAATTTTCGATATTGAGAAGCGCAATATTGCCCTCACAGATTCTCTTAACCCTGGCTTCCTTGTTGGTGCTGGTTCCCAGAGCAGCTTTGGTGTAGAGCTGGATCTGATCGGTGAGATCTTGCCTGGGTGGAGTGTGGTGGCGAACTACGCCTACATTGACGCAGAAATTACCGAGGGAGAGGAAGGAACGGAGGGCAATCGCGCTGCAAACATTCCCGAACATAGCTTCAATATTTGGACCAGCTATGCACTGCAGTCAGGACCGTTGGAAGGGTTGAGCTTTGGGATTGGCGGCAATTTCGTCGGCGAGCGGTTTGGGGACATCAATAACTCTTTCGAGCTGGACAGTTATTTCCTAACCAATGCAGCGATCGCCTACAAGCGTGACAACTGGCGTGCGGCGGTCAATTTCCGCAACCTATTTGACGTGGAGTATATCGAAGGGGGAGCCAGCGGCAACCGATTCACAATCTTCCCGGGGCAAGGCTTCACCGTTGTGGGATCGTTTTCCATCACCTTCTAAATCGATACGTCCTCAGGCCAACAAACTAGCGTGATGGAAACCTTCCCTTTTCTGTCGCGCATTCGCACGGTGACTATTTTCGCGATCGCCTGGGACACCGCCTGGAAGGGGTAGGAGCTTGCACCGTTAGGGGCGATCGCTCGAAAAGCGGTAAGATCTTAGACTGAAATTTCAAGCTCAATTTCCGGCGTGAATGTAAACAAATGTAATTGAGCCTGTTTGTTGAGATTGAGCTTATTTACTGAGATAGTCTTTGTCTCTGGGGAGTTGTTCCCCCGCCGCCGTGATAGCCCAGGAGCGATCGCCCCTATGTCTTTACTTGATTGGTTTGCAAATCGCCAGAAGGCCGATGCCGAAGCGCCGGAGCCACCGGAGCGGGACATTGCCGACGGGCTTTGGACCAAATGTGAAGTGTGCGGGGTGGTAGCTTACACCAAAGATTTGAAGGCAAACCAGATGGTTTGCAACAAATGCGGGCACCATATGCGGGTGTGGAGCGACGATCGCATTGAGCAGTTAATCGATCCAGGTACCTGGCGGCCATTGGATACGGGCGTGGCTCCGGTGGACCCCCTCGGATTTCGAGATCGCAAAGCCTATCGCGATCGCATCAAAGAAGCCCAGGCAAAATCTGGGCTAATCGATGCGGTGCAAACCGGGTCAGGTGAAATTAATGGAGAAGCCCTGGTGCTGGGGGTGATGGACTTCCGGTTTATGGGAGGCAGTATGGGCTCCGTCGTAGGGGAGAAGCTTACCCGCGCCATTGAGCACGCCACCGGGCAGGGCGTCGCGGTTGTCATCCTGTGCGCCTCTGGTGGAGCGCGAATGCAGGAGGGCATGTTGAGCCTGATGCAAATGGCGAAAATCTCCGGTGCCCTGGAGCGTCATCGGGAACAGGGGCTGCTGTACATTCCGGTGCTAACTCACCCCACCACCGGCGGCGTTACTGCGAGCTTCGCCATGCTGGGAGATTTGATTTTGGCAGAGCCCAAGGCAATGATTGGCTTTGCGGGACGGCGAGTTATTGAGCAAACGCTGCGTGAAAAGCTGCCGGAAGATTTCCAGACCGCTGAATATTTACTGGCGAATGGCTTTGTCGATGCGATCGTGCCGCGCACTCAGCTCAGGTCAACGCTGGGTCAGCTCATTAATATGCACCGTCGTCCTTCGCGACCGGCTGCTGAGCGGAACGGTGACTTGGTAGAGAGCGATCGCCCACAGCCCCAATCCCTAAACGGTTCATCGCCGATTCCTTAACATGGCGCTCCCGTTCCACACGCCAACAGTTTTCGCGATTTTTTATGAGGTTAAGCCCCTTAGAATCTGAGAAATTTTTCCCATTGTGTAGGGATTGTTAATGAACCTATCGACGTAAAACGCCTTTGGGCGATCGCGATGTAAAATTACTTTTGATTTAGCCGGTATAATATTAACTTCTGTATCAGATAAGATTCTGCGTCGGGTATAAAAGCTGTGGCAGCACGGCACTGCGACTCGACAGACTCTCTGGCTACTGAATAACTGGCTACTGAGCTGCCTGACCTTGAGCCCCCAAGAGACCTACGTTCTAGAGATATCCATGCTGAAAAAGTGCATTTTGTTCACTATCACCGCAGCGTTCTGCATGTTCCAGATCGCGGTGGACGCTGCCAGTGCCATTAACGTGGACCCTGAGCTGCGCACCGTTAACCTCGACGAAAGCGGTGAAGTTGTGACCTTAAGTATGGAGCAGGTCGCGATCGGCAAGCGGGTTTTCAACGACACCTGCGCCCAGTGCCATGCCGGTGGAGTAACCAAGACCAGTCCTGACCTGGACCTGTCGCCTTCTTCTCTCGCTGGTGCTATCCCTGCCCGCGACAACATCGCTGGTTTGGTTGACTACATGAAGAACCCCACCACCTACGACGGCGAAATCGAAATTTACGAGCTACACCCCAGCACCCGCAGCTCCGATATCTTCCCCGAGATGCGCAATCTGAGCGATGAAGAGCTTTACGCCGTTGCCGGTCATGTCCTAAGCCAGCCGAAAGTCATCGGTCGTCGCTGGGGCGGTGGTAAGACCAAGTACTCCACCTAATGTTTGAACTGACTTGGCTGAGGTTACGTACTGCTAAGTCAGTAATTACAACCTAAAAGCAAAGAAGGCTCCCGCAATCTTGGGAGCCTTCTTTGCTTTTATGGCGTTTTCAGAACCTTGGCGACAGCGACTTATGTAATGACGGTAGGCTGATCGCGACCGGTTAGGGTTTTGATTTGGGCAATTTCATCAGCAATCTGAATCAACTCACCCAGCGCTTCCTGGGTTTCAACGCCGTGCTTTGCGGTATCCGCCTCGTAGCTTTCTAGATAAACTCGCAGCGTTGCGCCCTGGGTGCCGGTGCCAGAAAGGCGGAACACAACGCGGGAGCCATCGGTAAAGCCAATGCGGATGCCCTGCTTTTGGCTAACGCTGTTGTCGACGGGGTCGGTGTAGCTAAAGTCGTCGGCGTAGTCCACCGTATAGCTGCCGAAGGTTTCACCCTTCATGGTGCTGACCTTGTCCCGCAGATTGCCCATTAGGGTGTTGGCGCGATCGCTATCCACCCCTTCGTAATCATGGCGAGAGTAGTAGTTGCGTCCATAGGTTGCCCAGTGTTCCTTGACAATATCGGCGACGGATTGTTTGCGCACCGCCAAAATATTCAGCCAGAACAGGACTGCCCAAAGACCATCCTTCTCGCGGACGTGGTTGGAGCCGGTTCCGAAACTTTCTTCGCCGCAAAGGGTTGCTTTGTCCGCGTCCAGCAGATTGCCGAAGAATTTCCAGCCGGTGGGGGTTTCGTAGCAGCCAATATTTAGCTTCTCTGCCACGCGATCGACGGCGGCGCTGGTGGGCATGGACCGGGCAACTCCCGCCAGTCCATCTTTATAACCCGGTACCAAGGTGGCATTGGCCGCTAGGACCGCAAGACTATCGCTGGGAGTAACAAAAAAGTTTGCGCCCAGGATCATATTGCGATCGCCATCCCCATCGGAAGCTGCCCCAAATGCCGGTGGATTATCC
>JBCCTE010000037.1:0-11877 GCA_039198915.1 Cyanobacteria bacterium P01_D01_bin.73
GCGATCGCCTGGGAAATGGTCCCCGCCACCGCCAGCCCTGCGCCGACCATCAACGCCACCAAGGCTCGCGGCAACCGCAGGGAATTGATCACCAGGGTGAAATCTGGATTGCCCGGCATCCCGAACATGGTTTTAACCGCATCCAGCAGCGGGATGGGGTATTCCCCAAGGCTGATATTTAGAACTAGGGCGAACAGAGCAACCCCTACCAGGACAGCCATCACCAGCGGTACCCGTCGATCCACCCGAAACGAAATGCGGGGCTGGCGAGGGCGAATTGAAATCCAGGGTTTTGACAATTTGCCGGGAGGTTTAAGGTTGCCAGGATGATTAGATTGACTAGCCATAGGACAGTAACGGGGTAGAAGCGCTGACGCCCAAAATTAAGTCTGAAATTCTGAAAGTTTGAATCTGAAGCGAAAATGCAGGGGCTGCTATTAGCTAGGGCGTGATTTCAGGCGCGATCGCACCAGACCGATAAAAAACGGTGCACCGATAATAGCGGTCATAATTCCCACCGGCAGCTCAAAGGGACGAGCCACGTAGCGAGCCACGGTATCCGCCACTGACAGAAAAATACCGCCTGCCACCATGGAGTAAGGCAAAATCCAGCGGTAATCTACTCCCACGCCAAAGCGCACCACGTGGGGAATCACCAACCCCAGAAAGCCAATCGGTCCCGCCAAAGACACTACGCTGCCCGCCAGCAATACAATAACCACCGCCGCGGCCACCTTGACCCAGCCTGTTTGCAACCCCAACCCCTGGGCAACGTCTTCACCAAGGTTCAGCAGCGTTAACTGCCGCCCCAGCAAAAGCGACGCCGCCAATCCAAAGACGATATAGGGCAACACCGGCAGCATCGTCTCCAGATTTTGCCCCGCCAAAGATCCCGCCAACCACAGGCGAATATCTTCCAGGGTGCGCTGGTTCAAAATCAAAATTCCGGTGGTCAGCGAGCTAAGCAGCGATGTCAACGCCGCTCCAGCAATAATCAGTTTGACTGGGGTCAAGCCGCTGCGTCCCATGGAGCCGAGGAAATAGACGGTGCAAGCCGTTACCGCTGCTCCGGCAAAGGCAAAGCCAATGGAGCCCTGACCAGTTAGGGTAATCGCCAACACCATCGCCAGGGAGGCTCCAACATTGACGCCTAAAATATCCGGCGCGGCGAGGGGATTACGGGTCAGCCCTTGGGTGATGGCTCCTGATACGGCGAGGGATGCTCCTGCAACGATCGCAAAGACAGCCCGTGGCAGCCGCACGGTTCGAATAATCAGGTGCTCAACGGACGTTTCATCAAATTGAAACAGCGATCGCCATACGGTTCCGATATCAATATCAGCCGCCCCCAGGGAAATGCTCAGCATCAGGCAGCCGAAGAGAATCGCACTGCAAACGACCAAGCCCAGGGACAGTAGAAACGACGACGACAGTGAATTAGGGGATTTAATAGAACGCGATCGCATTAACTCTCACCTATGGGCGCTCCGTTGCAATACCCAGCGCTGCCCCTTCAATGCCACGCAGCTTATCCATGACCGCAATGACGCGACCGTGGTTCACTTCCTCGTCAGCGTTGATGACCACAACAATCTCTTTGCCATCCTCAATCAATCCCCGCACCCCAGCTTCTAAATCTTCCAGGGCGATCTCCTTACGATTAATCGACAACTGACCGGACTTTTCCACCGTTACCGTTACCCGGATTCGGTCCTGCACCTCCGACTGATCCGCCTTGGGTAAATTAACCGGCAGCGCCTCCGTCCGCGATAGAAACAGGCTCGAAATGATGAAAAACGTCAAGATAGCGAAGATAACATCAATCATCGGAATGATGTTCAACTCAAACTCTTCGCTGGACTCCTCAATACCGTACATAAAGCTCCTTTGCCCCGAAGGACTGCCACTCATTGAATCTCGAACCGAACGTTAGACCAAATATTGAAGCCAAATACTAAGGCTGAACATTAGGCTTTAACTGTTTTTCAGAAGCGATTTTTTAGGGGCGATCGCGCCAAGCTCTCTGGGGCTAAAATCCATTATCCAGAGTTGTTGCGATCGCCCGCCAAATCCGTGCTGAAGCAGAACTATGCCGAAGCAGTCATGCCATCGCCCACCGCATGGGATTGCTTAACTGCCTCCTCAAAGGATTGCCGCTGCGCGTAATGCACTTCGTAGAGAATCTCGAGCTGTCCGCCGTACTCCTGAATAAACGCCACCTGACGCTTATAGAGACCGCGAAACAGGTTGGCGAACACCAGCGTTCCGATCGCCACAACCAAACCCGCCGCCGTCGACACCAGCGCCTCACTAATACCGCCAGTAACCACATCAGCATTGGTGGCAATATTGCTGAGCTGAAGCGCCTCAAAGGACCGAATTAAGCCCAAAATCGTCCCCAGCAGACCCAGCAGCGGCGAAACGCTAATAATCGTGGCGAACATCGTCGTAAAGCGCCTTAGGTTAGTCATTTCAGCCTGCATCGCGCTGGCTAAAGCCAAATGAAACTGTTTGGGACTTGCCCCCTCAATTTCCAGCGCCTCTAGAAAGATCCGTGCTAAAGGTAAATCAACATTTTTGCGCAGCTTCTCGTGAGCTTCTGTAGGCGATTCACGATACAAACGCAATATGCCCTGCATAACCTTGCGCTGGCGGCGGTTCAGACGAGTCCAAAACACAAGCCGCTCAATAATCAAAGCCAGCGAAATTAATGAAAATGCCAGTAGCGGCCACATGACGACGCCGCCCGCCGCAAAAAGTTTTTCTAAATTGTCCATAATCGCCTCTAACGCCCAGCCGTCGAGCAGACACGCAAGTTTAAGCGATTAAACGCTGGCGTAATTTGTGTTGACTTTTGTGTGAACTAATTAAAGTCTGCCCTCAAAAAATTGACTCGTATCCCTCAGCGATTGTCAAGTTTTTTGATGAGTTATGGTTACATTCAGCGAGGGTACTCGTCCCCTAAAAGCTTATTAATAAAGGCACTGCTTTTGTCAATTGGTTTTGGGGCTGAAACGCATTTTCTTTGACGCTTTAACGAATTTTGAAATGATAGGTCCTGCTGGCCTGGAGCTTGATGGGTTCGCCACAGCAATGCCGATATTTAATGCCGATATCTTTGGATGACTTCCTAGGGGACGGCAATGATTTCCGACTGTCGTAGACGTTGTTCGAAGACTTCTTCACCTTTATCTAGACGCTCCAGGAGGAGGTTCCACTGGACCAAGGCGGCTTCTGCGTGGAGGGGGCGCAGGCGATCGCGAGCCACCAGCGCCAAAGCCTCTCCGCCATAGTCATGGTCCAGCAGCCATCGATAGCTAGTGGTAGGGCTAGATTGCGCCGTTTGAGCTGGATTGAAATTCTCTGGATAGGGACGGTAGTTGATAATTCCCGAGGTGACGCTGGTAATTTCCCCGTCGCTCAGCATTTTGCCCAAATTCCATCGGTAGTCCACCCCCAAATCCAGGTCCGGCATATCGTCCAGCTTGGCGGTGTCAATTAGAATCACGCCGTCATAGATTCCCCTTGGCTTGCCCGCAGCAGCCGTTGCCTCGGGGCTGTCGCGATAGGATAAATCCTTCAGGGGAAGTTCTAGGAACGCCTCCGCGACAAATTCCAGCGTTTCTGATTTGGCAATTTCCAACAGCATCATCGCCTCACTTCTATCCCCCGGTGCGCTAATCATTGATACATAAGCGAGGAGCTTTGGCTTGGTGCTGGCGACGTGGGTGGCGTAGGGTAGGCTGGCCAACTCAACCACTTCCCCTCGGCTGACGGAGATGCCGCCTTGGCTGCATAGACGCCGCACTGCGTTGCGACCGCTAAAGAACCGGCGATCGCGTGAAGTGCCCTGGCAGCGCACCCGCACCCGTACCCGTTGGGGCACGTTCAAGATATCGTTCGCGCATAGGCTGTCGCTGCCACCGACGGAGCTAAATCCCCCCTGTCCACCAGACTGGCGACTGATTTGCCCTCCCTCGACGCTGACCAGACGATGGCCGCAGCTTTTGGGCAATGCTCGGCTGAGTTGGCTTCCTAAGGCGAGCTGGGCGATCGCCTCTGATAAAGCTGGGGCAGATACTGTGCTGGAGAAAACGCTGGGCAGGGCTAAGGGAAAGGCGATCGCCCCCAAAGCCGCATTTAAACTTAAACGCAACCGTGGAAAAGAACTTTTCCTGCTTGGTTGAGGATTAGAGACTTGCCCTGATTTTTGAAGGCGATGGAAAAAAGAACGCAGCATTTTGGAAGTTTGCAAACGAACATTCAAACGTTTAGTAGATGTCTTTAGAGTAGTGCTCAAAATGTAGGGGCAGAGAAATCTAAGGACAAAGAGAAAGAAAGCATCGTCTTGGCGATGTCTCAGAGTCTCAGACTCTACAGATTGGGAAGTCATTACCTATGGGGCTCCGCTTCACGCTTATCCTTCAGAAAAAGGTTAAGGATTCCTGGGTAACGGTGGCGATCGGTTATACCCGAGGAAGCCTTTTTATTGAAGCGTTGGCGCGATCGTCTGACGGTTCCCTGCAATTGATTTCCGCACCTAGCATTTTTGCAGGTTAACTTTGCAGGTCAGCTCTGCGCGTCACCCCTATCGGAACCTGCGTTTGCCCCTATGACAAGTCCAGCCGATCGCTACCTTTTTCAACTGTCCGCCCAGCGTATGGGGATTCATTGGCCAATTTTGGCGGCGCTCCAGGACACCCATGGTCCTGCGATTCCCAATGTGCCGAAGTTGGAGTGGACGTTGGGGGTTGTGCCTGCTGGCGAGGGAGACCTCAAGGATGATGATTTGGCGGAGCGATCGCGATTGGCAGCGATCGCCGTGCGTCGGTTGAACGACAATCTGGCTCGACAGCGCTGGCAACCTAGCCAATTTTGGGATGCCACCGACGGACAGTACGAAGCAGAATTTATTGAGAAAATCGCGGCGGGCATCGGTGCAACGTCGGACCAGCCAGGGTTATCTGCCTGCGAGGGCGATCGCCTGATTGCCAGCTATCGACGCATTGCAGCGGCGGAACGTACGGAGTTGGCAACTCCCGCGTGGAAACAATCCCAGGCTAGCGGCGCGGCGATCGCCAATCGATTCAGCACCCTGGATTACCGCTTTGTGGATCGAGGCGTGCTGGACCTAGCAGAGCGAGTGCCGCAGTTTTATAAAGGGCTTGCCCACCAGCGTCAGTCCCTGTTTGAAATGGTGCAAATCTGGCGCGGTTTGGACAGCTATGAAGCCACCGTTGCCGCCCTGGGGCTTCCTCCGATCAACTTCACCAATAGCCAAGCCGACGAGGTACTTCTCAAATTTGTCTCGCGGGTGTCCCAATACTACGGTGGCTATCCCCAACAGCGGGAGGCGTTGCTGCGGCTGGTGCAGCTTTGGCGACAGTTGGACAGTCGGCAGGCGGCGATCGAATCCCTAGCCGCCAGTACCACTCCCACCTTCCCCACCGAAGCCTACGATCTCGCCGCTTTGGACTTTATTCTGCGGCTGCCGGAGTTTTACAAGGGCACCGGCATGCAGCGAAATGCCCTCTCAGAAATGGTGCGAGTGTGGCGAAATTTGGAAAGCCGAAGCGCTGCTATCAATAGCCTGGGGATTGACCCGGCGAAGTTTGCCAGCGATCGCCCCCTTGCCGTCCGTCAAGATACCCTCGGTAAGCTGGACCGAGAGCTGATCAGCTTTCTCCAGCGCGTCCCTTCTGTCTACTCCGGCCGTCCCCAAGAGCGCGGCGCGATTATCCGTCTGGTTCAAATTTGGCGCGATCTAGACACCCGCCAGCAAGCCCTGGGCAGCTTAGAAGGCGATCTGCAAACTCTGGAATGGACGGTGATGCTCATCAACACCAGCACCGTCTTCAAAACTCGTCCCATTCAGTCCAATGACCTGCCAGAGGACGAAAAAGTAACCATGCCTCGCGGTGAGCTATCCCTACTGGAATCCGTCTCCGAGGGCAGCCACCACCGCATTACCACCGTCGAGCCCATCAACGGTCGCCGCCAGTGGTACGTCTATCGCGGCCATGTGGACTTCCTCGAGCCCGCCACCATGCTGATTAAAAACAGCACGGTATTTAAAACCAAGCCGGTGTCGTCTTCAAATCTTGGCGAACAGGATAAGGTTTCCGTATCCCCCGGCGAGTTTAATATTCGCAGCTACGAGGACGCTGGGGTTCATTTGCGGATTCGGTTAGTAACTCCCCTGGGCGATCGCCTCAGTTGGTACGTCTACAAGGAGCACATCGAACTGCTGAACGTTGACGACTATCCCGCCCCGAAGGACGAAGCCCCCGAACCCGAAACCGAGCCCACTCCGGCCCCCGCTCCGGCCCCTGCGCCGAAATCCACCCCGGCACCCGCCCCTGCCCCGGCTCCTCGCAAACGAGGTCGCGGCATTCGCGTCCCTGGAATTGGCTTAGTGGGCACCAACGACCCCATCGTCCCCGGCGGCAACTTCACTTGGGGAGAAGCCACAAAAGAAGGTAACCGAATCCCCGCCAACTCAACCATTAGTCGCAATATCGTCACCATGGCGCGCCGTATGGAGTCCATTCGAACCCGCCTTGGCGATCGCCCCATGCGCATCACCAGTTGGTATCGTCCCCCCGCCGTCAATCGCGCCGTGGGTGGAGCCCGCAACTCCACTCACCTATACGGCCATGGTGTGGATTTTGTGGTGGATGGACTGTCTGCCCGGTCCGCCCAGCGTATCCTCGATCCCTGGTGGTCCGGCGGCTTGGGCTATGGTCCCAACTTTACCCATGTCGATAACCGTGGCTATCGTGCCCGCTGGAACTATAGCTAACCTTAGTAACCTAAATCTAGCTAAATTAGGGTCTTTACAGTACTCACCGCTGAGTAGTTGCACTCAGGAGTGGTGCTAACTCTCCTTTCTTTGCAAGACCTATTGGCGATCGTCCTGAAAGTATCGCGGGGCTTTGCAATATTTCTTAAACGACACCGCCAACAAACTTTAATAGATAAGGGATTACACTTGCCTAAAGGGAATTAGCGGAAGATTGCCTCCAATGCTCTTTCTCGAGTCCTAGCAGTGCGATTTCCCTTTCTTCGAAAGTGACAAAGCGGCATCCTTACGACAGGTTGTTACCGTTTTTGTTGATCCCTTTTTTGCATCTACACAGCCGAGTCAGCAGTCTGCGCCTACTAATACGCGCTTAGCAATCTGCACTCAATGCCCTAGAAAATGCTGGTTTTCCGCCGCAAACTCCAATGCTGACGGCTGTTATTTCACTTTCCACTCCGAGGATTAGTTAGCTGTGCTTAGCTCATCGCCTTCCACCGCTTCCGCTCTTATTGTTAGCCAAACTCAGCCGCCTATCGATTCCAACGGTGCCATGGGTGGTGACCCCCAAGTATGGGTGGTTAGCACTGGAGTTTTGGCACTAATGCTGGTGACGGGAGCCGTTTATGGCAAGTTCCAGTGGGACAAGCTGCAAAAGCAACTGCGCATGGAGACTTTCCGATCGCGAGAGTTAAAGAAGCGTTTGGATACGTCCCTGGCGATGCTCCAAAAAATGGAAAGAAATCCAGATTTGGTTCACTCACGGGAGTTTAATCTGGACTATCTGCGAATGCGTATGGAGGAAGAGACCTTCCACTTCGCGATCGTCAATCAGATCAAGATGAAGATCAAAATGCTGGTTTCCCTTGCTTTGCGCCCCACTCAAAAACAGGCGGGGGCAATGAAACAGGGCAACGCTGGCACCAACCGCCGGGTGGATCATACGTTCGACGTGGAGTATGAAACCAACGATGGCAGTAAGCGCAAAAAGCGCGTGCTATTCCGTGTCCAGATTTGTCTGATGAAGCTGCCGACTCAGCCCACGTCGAAAACCATTGAAGAAATTATCAAGTGCCTGGAGCATTATCTAAGTTGCTCTGATGATGAAGTGGAGGATCGCTGGCAGCCGACTCTCCAGGGACGAATTGCCACCATTAGCTGGGATCAAAAGGCGAAGCCTACGCCACTGTTGGTAATGAACCAGTCTCAGGAGGGTATGAACGTGACGATGCGCAGTCGTATGAAGGACGTTACTGCTGCGAAACGAGGTCGTCCAGATGAGCAGCCCCAGGAGCAGCAGAGAACTGCCACCAGCGGGAGAACTAAGGGCAGGGTTCGGCAAAGAACGCTGGATCAAGCTACAAGTGGGGGCGGTAACGTTACGAATGCGTCTCGGGGAACAAGTGCCTCTCGAGGAAGTAATGGCGGGCGATCGCAAGGTAAAACCGGCGCTCGTGGCAAGTCTGGCAATACCCAAGTGCGACGACGTCGATAGCAGCATTAACCAAATGGCACCGCAGCAAAAGCGCCGATTACTCAGTAATCGGCGCTTTTGCTGCGGACTAAGTTGTTCTGGCAGTTGCCGTGGTGATCTTATTCGGCGATCGCAACTTCGGTGCTTCCCCGAGCGCGACGGCGGGTCAAGCTGTTAAACAGCATCTTGCCGATCGCCTTGACCAAGTTGCCCTCAAGCTCTTGGAATAGCTCCATATTCATATGGAACGCATCCTTCGCTTCCTCGACGATCGCATCAGCAGTCGCGTCGTCAACGGGAGCATCATTCAAAGAAGCACGGTAGCCATCCTTGAATCCTTTCTCGTCGTCGATCGCATCAAACTCGTAGAATGCAGTGCCTTCACCCTCGTCCAAACCCATGGCGTTGACGGTGATTTTCTTCAAAATCTGACCGCCGGATAGGTCGCCGATGTAGCGGGTGTAGGAGTGGGACGCCAATAGCTCAGGATTGTCGTTACCAACTTCCCGAATCCGATCAACGTATGCCACTGCTGCCTTGGAAGGCTTGAAATTCTCCTCCCAATCAGTGCCAAAGTAGTACTCCATATCCTTCTCCAGGCTCTCCTTGCGGTGTAGCTCGGGGAAGTAAATCTTGGAAACCACTGGATGGTCCTTATGCCGATCCATCTCCTCTTCCATTGCGGAATAGATGTGGTAGAAGTTGCCAACCAGCTTGCGATAGGACTTTTTCTCAACAACGCCCTTCAGGAAGCACTTGATGAAGCCCATGTTCTCTGCCATGGTGTGAACTTCTTGAGTGCCTTCGCGTAGTTTTGTTGCTAGGTTGCTGCTCATATTTAAACGGTCCAGTGGTTATCTAAAACGTGGCCTAAGTTTTGCATCGCTCGTAAATCATTCAGGACCGAGATTCTTAATGCGAACAATTCGCAACTCTCTCGGGCTTTGAAGTAGTTCAAATTATCGCGTCATTGGGGAGTCGACTATAAAAATCTTGAAGGTCTGTAACATTGACTGTAACGACGGGCACGTTTCAAGTCCTGATGTTGAGGCTGTTCGCGAGCGATCGCTAGTCGACTCTTGCTGATGAAGGTGGGTCGTGAAAAGTCTTCGTTAGCGATCGCCACCGCCAACGCTACAATCAAAAATCCCTGTCAAAGTTGCTTGAGCAAAGCTGCACTGGGAAATTTTGCTGTTACTTAAGCCCTGAAAGTAGAGAACGCTGTGTCTGTTCGCGTACGTTTGGCTCCTAGCCCCACCGGAAATTTGCACATTGGCACGGCTCGTACCGCTGTGTTCAATTGGTTGTTCGCCCGCCATCACCAGGGCACGTTTATTCTGCGTATCGAAGACACCGACCAGGAGCGATCGCGCCAGGAATATACCGACAATATTTTTGAGGGGCTGAAATGGCTGGGGATGGACTGGGATGAGGGTCCCTACTACCAATCTGAGCGCCTGGACCTGTACCGTGAGGCAATTCAAAAGCTATTGGACGCCGGGCTGGCTTACAAGTGCTACACCAGCGCCGAAGAATTGACGGCAATGCGGGACGCCCAAAAGGCACGGAAGGAAGCCCCCCGCTACGACAACCGCCACCGCAATCTAACGCCAGAGCAGGAGCAGGCGTATATCGATGAGGGACGCCAGCCGGTAATTCGCTTCAAAATCGACGATGACCGCGTCATTTCCTGGAAGGATATGGTGCGCGACACGGTCACCTGGAAAGCTGCGGATTTGGGCGGCGATATGGTGATTGCGCGGGCGGCGGGCGACGGCATTGGTCAGCCCCTGTACAACCTGGCGGTGGTTGTGGACGACACCGATATGAACATCAGCCACGTGATTCGCGGGGAAGACCATATTGCCAACACCGCCAAGCAAATTTTGCTCTACGAAGCCCTGGGCGGCACCGTTCCTGAGTTTGCCCACACCCCACTGATTTTGAATACAGAAGGGCGCAAGCTGTCTAAGCGTGACGGCGTTACCTCCATCTCCGATTTCAAGGGAATGGGCTACACGGCGGACGGCTTGGGCAACTACATGACCCTGCTGGGCTGGTCGCCGGAAGATTCCACCCAGGAAGTGTTTACGCTGGCGGATGCGGCATCGGGCTTTAGTTTTGACCGCGTGAACAAGGCAGGGGCGAAGTTCGATTGGGACCGATTGAACTGGCTGAATTCCCAGTACTTACACAACCTGGAGCCTGCTGAGCTACTGCCGTTGGTGAAGCCCTACTGGCAAGAGGCTGGGTTTACCTTTGACCTGGATGCCGATGCAGTGTGGCTAAATCCGTTGGCGGAGCTACTGCGCACTTCCCTGACGCGGTTGGATGAGGCGGCTCCCACAGCGGAGTTGTTCTTCAAAGACGAGGTGGAATACGACGAGAAGGCGCGATCGCAACTGGCAAACGATGGTGTAGACCAGGTCCTGGAAGGAATTGTGGCAGCGCTGCCAGAGACCTTGGATTCTGACGCGGCGATGGGCTTGATTAAGCAGGTCACCAAGGAGAAGGGCGTCAAAAAAGGCTTGGTGATGCGATCGCTGCGGGCGGCGTTGATGGGAACCATGCAGGGGCCGGAAATGGTGCCGTCTTGGTTGATTCTTCACCAGCGAGGTGTTGCTAAGGCTCGATTGGAAAGTGCTTTGGCGATCGCTCAAGGTTAGAGACTTTTAATTCAGCCAACTCCTCACAAGTCCCTTAGGCTTTGTAAAAAACACGCAGTCAAAAAAACAGGCAGATATAAAAAATGGCGAAAATTGGATTGTTTTACGGAAGTTCCACGGGCGAAACCGAAAATGCCGCCCAAAGAATTCAGCAAGAATTTGGCGGCGACGGCGCTGTGACTTTGTATAACGTGGGCGAGTGCAGCGTTGGCGATCTTGCTAACTACCAGTGCGTTATCGTCGGATGCCCCACCTGGGATGTTGGTGATTTGCAGCCGGATTGGGACCGCTTCTTAAAGCAGTTGGATAGCGTTTCCTTTGATGGCAAAAAGGTGGCTTACTTTGGCACCGGCGATCAGGTTGGTTATCCGGCTACTTTCCAAGATGCGATCGGTATTATCGAGACGAAGATTGCTGAACTGAAAGGGGAAACTGTCGGGTATTGGCCCACCGATAACTACGACTTCATTGAGTCCCTGGGCGATCGCGGTGGCAAGTTCGTGGGCTTAGCGCTGGATGAGGATAATCAGTCAGAACTTAGTGAGCCCCGGATTAAGCAGTGGGTTGCTCAGCTTAAGTCCGAGTTTGGGGTTTAGATTACCGGCTGAAATAGTCTGCTCCAGGGACTTTTGGACGGTTTTGTGGCGATCGCCCTCAGTCCATGGGATTATTGGAGCGCTTAACGTGAATCGTTCTCATTAAATTCAAACGTCATGGATCTGTCCAAAATTCCTGCTCAACCTAAGCCCGGCATTGTCAACGTGCTGATTGAAATCCCCGGCGGTTCCAAGAACAAGTACGAGTACGACAAGGATATGCAGGCGTTTGCGCTGGATCGGGTGATGTACTCCTCGGTTGTCTATCCCTTCGACTATGGCTTTGTGCCTAACACCTTGGCGGACGATGGTGACCCGCTAGATGGAATGGTGATTATGGAC
>JBCCTE010000038.1:0-11598 GCA_039198915.1 Cyanobacteria bacterium P01_D01_bin.73
GGCAGCCGTTGAGCTGGCACCAAAGGTACGCGTCAATGGAATTGCTCCCGGCGTAACCCTGCCTATGGGCAGCCGCACCAGTGACTATCTCCAGTGGCGAATCGATGGTATTCCCGTCAAGAACCAGGGAACTCCCGACAACCTCTGCCAAGCACTGCAGTACATCATCAGCAACGACTTTGTTAACGGTCAAATCCTAATGGTTGATGGCGGTGAAGGCTTAACTAACCTGGGACGGAACGCGGAAGAATATCAGAAGCGAACCAAGGTAAAGCAGTAGCCAGAGCATCAACAGGAATTGTCATCAACTAAGTTTCAAGTCTCTAGAGAAGGTCACATAGTTCTTCACGAAAGAGGCTGCTTGAAAAGAATTGATGATACGACCTAATCGAAAAGAGTTGGTTTCACCCTAAACTCTGATTTATGGGAGCGTATTAGTGGAAGGCTCCACGCGAACAATCTGCGGGTCTTTCATTCCAGCACTTCTAAAATTCTCTGCCCAAATTCTCTCCATCTCCCATGACTCAGGCAATTTTGTCCGTTGGCTCTAACATTAATCCCCAAGAAAACTGTCAGAAAGCCGAAGCGATCTTAGGCGTAGAACATCGATTTTTAGGAAAGTCAGACTATATCATCACCGCCCCAGTAGGCTATCAAGATCAAGATGATTTTCTAAACGGTGCCTATTGGATTGAAACAACGTTGGGCTACGACGATTTCAATGCCTATTTAAAAGAATTGGAGCGACGTCTAAAGCGGGTAAAAACGGCGATTAAGTCTGGTCCCCGGACCATTGATCTAGACATTATCGTATGGGGAACTAAGGTGGTCCACGATGATTTTTATACGAAGGACTACACGAAAATTCCCATTAAGAATCTGTTTGAGCGCTATGACCTATCCCTAGAACGCCTAGATAGTGCTCATCCGGTGGCTTAGACGTCAGAGAATATTGGCTAAGCAACGAATGATCTTGCGCGATCGCCCCTTCTTCACCGGATGGGTCATTGGCCGCATCATTTTCCCCAGGAATAGCGGGACCTTTTTTCCGGTCGATGTAAAGGTAGGTTGTCATGCGTCCTTTGCCTTTGACTTTGGTATTTTGCCACTTCTCAAAGGTGTATCGATGTTTTAGCTTTTCGTAGGTTTGTTCCGTCACCTGAATCCGATTGGGCAGACCGTGGCTTTCCATGCGGCTGGCAACGTTCACGGCGTCGCCCCACAGGTCGTAACTAAATTTTTGCAGCCCGATGACGCCCGCTACGACCGGTCCCGTGTTGATGCCAATTCGTAGCTGCAAGCGATGACCGATTTCTCGACTGAGGATTTTGGCTTCACGGCGCATGGCGATCGCCATTTCCATAATCGCCTCCCCATGGTCCTGCCGAGGGGTTGGTACGCCACCGACCACCATATATTCATCGCCGATGGTTTTAATTTTTTCCAAGCCGTAATGCTCCGTTAGCCGATCAAAGGCGGAGAAAACCCGATTCAAAATACTGACCAGCTCCATGGCGGGGAGGCGGCTGGATAGGGGCGTGAAGTCGACAATATCGGCGAATAGTATCGTTGCTTCGTCAAAGCGTTCGGCGATGGAAGAGCGATTTTCTTCCTGGAGGCGATCGACGATCGCCTGAGGAAAGATATTGAGCAGCAGCTTTTCTGAGCGTTGTTTTTCCGCCCGAAGCGCCTGTTCCGTCATCTCCCGCTCAGAAATTTCGTGGGCTAGATCCTGATTGTGTTTTTGAATTAGGTGGGCCTGTTTTTGCAGGCGTTTTTGGACCTCCGCCAACAGCGGCAGAGGCGTACGTAGGGGCAGTCTAAGCTGCGCAGAACGACGCGTTGATTCTTTCTCTAGGCGATGACGGCGCAGATGATGGCGCACGCGAGACTGTAGCTCTTGCTCAACGATGGGATGGGCGATGTAGTCGGCGGCTCCATGGCTAAAGGCGCGATCGCGATCCAAACTGGTGGACGGCGCTTCCAGCAACAAAATTGGCAACGATTCTAAACACGGGTCGTTGCGAAATTTTTGGCAAAGTTCGTAGCCGGAGGTGGTCCCATCAATTCCTGCAGCGCCGGAAGAAGAGCACCAGTCGGCACTAATTAAAACTAGGTCCGGCAGGCAAGATAGGGTGAAATTCAGCGCATCCTGACTGGAGCCTGGAGGGCAGATACAAATTTCACTGCGCCAGGTTTTAAAAATTTTGACGAGTTGCTCTAGCTGCTGTGGCGATCGCACAGCTAGACAAATCGTACCGTCGAGAACAGAATGCAACGGCCGGTTATACATACGGGAGCCGGGAGAGAGACCAAGCGGAATCAGTAGTAGATGCTCACCGAATGGACCGCACAGTAGCGATCATGACGCCTCACCCTGGTATCAGTCCCAGAAAATAAGGCTGTTTTTGATGATCGTATCAAACTTGTCCTGAGAAGTCCTTACACTCAGCAAGCACCTAGCCATAAACGCATTTGCAGAGAAAACGTCTGTATCGCGGCTGTTTGCGCCTTGATTCAAGCGGCAGCATTAGAGCGGCAAAATCAAAGGGCAAACAGAGGCACTTAACCAAAATCAAACGACGCAGGCATCAGCCCAAATATCCTGCGCAGTTGGTTAAGTTCACGCCTACTGGGGGTAGGTCCACCAGCCAATACTGACGAGTCCTGCGATAAAAAGTGCCCCCAAGCCGATATAGCTCGGAACCCAAAAATCAACGGAAATATGATTTGCTTGTCCCGATCGCAAGGGCCACTGCCATTGATTTCCGTGGTGTTCGCCCCCTTCTCCGGAAACTACGCTGAGGCGTCTGGGGCCGGCAACCTCAAAGGTGGCGTTAAATCCTTGGCGAGGCAAAATACTGAGCTTGATGCTGTCGTTATCCGTATCCAAACTCCAGCCCTGAAGCGATCGCAAATCCAAGTCGTATTCCAGATGATTTCTAACTGCCAGTCCAAAGTTGCGCTGCTGTAGGGAAAAGCGCGTGGCTAGAGGAGTCGCACCTTCCGCTAAAGGGCTATAGCTGGCGGAGGCGCTGAGTAAATCGTTGAATTTTTCCGTTAGATCTTGACCGTTATTGAAGGGGATTTTAACGGTGACGATGCCAGGCGATCGCTCGATGGTTTTGCCGCCCAACTGTCGCGATCGCTCCACCAGCCCATCAAACCACACCTGCTCTCCGCCGGTGGTCAGGGCCGCGAGAGATCCATCTAGGCGGACGGTTTGCACAATCGCGCCGTGGTTGGCATCCCAAAATTGAATGCCCGCCTCCACGTCAACGCAGCCCCCTAACATGACGCTCAGGGAAATCCAGGCGATCGCCCAAAAGGCAGTCCGTTTCCACCGCGCTCCATGTCGCCGGCGATAGGCTCGGGCGAGATAGGGCTGACGAGATTGCCCATAGTTCGAGCGTGAAGCTTGGCGGCTACGCAGGGAACGGCGGGAAGTCAGGCGGCGATCGCTCATATCCCCCCTAGAACGGAATATCGTCAAAATCGGGCTGATCATCGGGCAAGGGGGACGGACTAGCGCCGGACGACGCTGGCGGTGCTGCCGAAGCCGTATCCGGGAGCGGGGCAAAATCTGCTGTGGGATCAGGGGCGATCGCCGCCTCCGGCGCGGGGGGCATTGCCGCCATACCGCCGCTGCCAACGCTGTGAATTTTGCTGATACGCAGTTCCGCCCGCTTCTCCTTAAATCCCTCGGGACGCTCAAAGGTATTCATCGAAAGCCGTCCCTCCAGAATGACCTGGTCGCCCATGCGGTACTGCTGCTGAATATCCGTAGCTCGCTCACCGAAGGACACCGCCTTCAGGGTGCAGGGGGGATCATCTTCCCGTAGCGCCGGAAACCTCACCAGCATCTCGGCGATCGCCAAATTATCGGGCGTATAGCGCAGCTCTGGCGCTTTCACAATTTCTGCCATTAACACGCAGGTATTCATGCTCATGGGCGCTTCAACTCCTTCTGCCTGAAAATCTGGCTAATGTTTGGTTTGTGATGCTTAGCTTGTGATGCCTAGCCGGTGATGCGTGTTCTTATTGCCTACGACAAATACTTACGGCGCTTAACTATTTCAACTTTAGATCCGAATGGATCGCAAGGTTTAATGGCGTTTTAAGGGTGCTTCACCCACCGGATAGCGGGTCTAAAATCCCAGGCTTACACCGGATCCAAGCCCTGATCGCGCTCCACGAATTTTTGCACGTAGGTTCGGTACTGTCGCAGCATATCCTCTACCCACCGGCGATCGCTCCCATCCACAACAATATGAATCAACGGCGTGCTGGCATCGGGCAGCAACAAAACCCAGCCATCCCGATCAAAATCGTAAATTTTGACCCCATCAACCAGCTCCAAACGATCCGGCGGATGGGTTTCCACCAAATCACGCATTAGTGCCCCCTTCGCTGTCCAAGGGCAGTGCACCGAAAAAGACTTGTGATACACCCGGGGGATCAGCTCCGTATGGATATACACCAGCGATCGCTCCTGCACTGTCAGCATCTCAATCAGCTTGGCAATGCAGAACATCGCGTCGAACCCCGGATGCAGCTCCGGGAAAATAAACCCCATATCGCCACTGCCCCCCAACACCACATCCGGCGTCCCGTGGCAGGCCTCCATCAACGCCGTCGGACTCGCCTTCGTCCGCACCACCTCGGCATCGTAACGCCGCGCCAGCCGCTCCACAACGCTCGATGCACTCACCGGCACCACCACCTTGCTACGGGGCGAATGGTACAGCACCGTATCCACCATCAGCGCCGTTAAATTTGCCCCCCGCACCAACCCCCCATTCTCATCCACCAGTACAAATTGCTCTCCGTTGGCCGACACCTGCACTCCAAAATTAGCCTGCACTGCGTCCACCACCTGCCCCAACTGCACCAGCAGCCGCTCCTTTTCATCGGACGAAATCACCGTCTGACGCAGGCTGGCATTGAGCACCACCGCATCGCAGCCAAACTTCGCCAACAGCTCCGGCAAAATCGCCCCCGACACCGCATAGGCATAGTCAATCACCACCTTTGAACGACTCTTCAGCACCATCTCCGTCTTCAGGTGCTCCTCGAAGGCAGTGCGGTAAATATCCAGGGTTTGGGCGGGGTAGATGACGTTGCCAATCTCCCCCACCTGCACCCGCCGCAAATCCTCTTTGAAATAGGCTCCCTCAATCTTTTTTTCCTGGGGCTTGCAGATATTGATGCCATCAGAGTCGAAAAATTCCACCAGAATCGACTCCGGGCGGTTGGGATGAACCCGCACGTGGACGCCGCCCTTCACCCCCAAGGTCGGCACCGCCTTTCGCGCCACCGGAATCGCCGCCGCCTCCAGGTTGTAAACATGCACTCCCACGGACATTAGCCCAGAAATAAATGCCCGCGACACCATGCGAGAAACGCTGCGCTGGTCGCGGGAAAAGGACACATGGTCTCCTGGCTCCAGGGTCGACCCATAGGCAGTCCCCAGCTTGACGGCAAATTCTGGGGTGATGTCGATATTGGCAAGCCCGGAGATCCCGCGCTGATCAAAGAGCGCCCGCTGCGCCACCTGCCCCCAAATCAGGTTCATGGTGAGGATGGCACCGGACTCGACCTGTTTACTGGGCCAGACACGAATCGTGGGGCTAATTTGCGCCTCTTCTCCCACCACCGAGAGGGATCCCACCACTGCGCCCTCCATGATGTGTGATCGCCGATCAATACGGCTGCCACGGGCAACGGTGCAGGCTCGAAGATGGGCTTCGGCACCGACGGTCACGCCATTCCAAATGATGGGGCGCTTCAAATCGGCGCTGTCGCCAATGGTGACGTTATCGCCAATGATGGTGCCAGCCTCAATAACGGCTCCCGCACCAACACGGCAATTATTGCCAATCATCAGGGGCGCATGGAGTTGAACGGAGGGATCCACCTGAGTATTCTGACCAATCCAAATGCCGGGCGATCGCTCCTCGTAGGGAAATTCCAACGCCACCTTGCCGTGCAGGGCATCGTACTGGGCATTGCGGTAGGCATCGAGGTGCCCCACATCGCACCAGTATCCGTCGGCAACATAGCCATACATGGGCACATTTTTGTCCAGCAACAACGGAAACAAATCCTTGGAAAAATCGCACTCCTGATTTTTAGGCAAAAACCCCAAAACGGTAGGTTCAAGGATATAGATACCGGTGTTGACGGTGTCAGAAAAAATCTCGCTGGTGGAGGGTTTTTCCAGAAAGCGAACAATTTTTTGCTCGTCGTCAAGAATCACCACTCCGAATTCCAACGGGTTTGGCACCCGTTTTAAAATCAGAGTGGCGGAAGATTGGCTTTCACGGTGGAAGGCGATCGCCGCCGACAGGTCAAAATCAGTGACACAATCGCCGCTAATCACAACGAAGGTGTCATCCAAAACCTCTTCAATATTTTTGACGCAACCCGCCGTCCCCAAAGGCTGACGATCCTCAACGGCGTAGTTCAAATGCACACCAAACGCATTGCCATCGTGGAAATAATCTTGCATCGTATCGGGGAGATAATGCAGCGTCGCAATCACCTCGTGGACCTGGTGACGCTTCAAAAGGTTAAGAATATGCTCGGCGATCGGGCGATTTAAAATCGGCACCATTGGCTTAGGCAGATCGCAAGTGAGGGGGCGAAGTCGAGTACCGGAGCCGCCAGCCATCAGAACTGCTCGCATAGGTCCCCCCTGGGATAAATGCTTTTAGTGCTTAATTTGTCAATTCAAACTCTTAATTAACATTATATTTTGACAATTTTTAAGGCGGTTCCGTCCAGATCAAAACTCAACACAATTGAGTTCTAAGAGTGTTCGTTACCCTTTTTGAAAACCATCCGTTCATAAGAATCAGCCGCTGCCAATGGTTTTTTTGATGGATTTATTGCGCTTTCATTACGCCTTAAACTCACTGTTTTTCGTGAGCGTTTTGGGGTGTACTCATCTCTGATTCGGTGGTGACAACGTGCCGCCAGGAGCAGACTTTGGCGATTTGGTTAGGATGAAGAAAACAACGTTATCAATTCGCGAGAGACCTCGGGGAGCAAACAATGTCTCTGCTGGGCAATATTATCTGGCTGCTATTCGGCGGCTTTGTGTCGGGGATGGGATACATCATCGGCGGGCTTAGTCTGTGCCTCACGATTGTGGGTATTCCGTTCGGTGTCCAGTCCATCAAGTTGGGCATTGCAACGATGCTCCCGTTTGGGAAGGAGGTGGTGCCCCGCCCCAATGCCGATAGCCCACTGCGCATTATTTTCAACGTGGTTTGGATTGTTTTGTTTGGCTGGGGAATCGCCCTATCTCATCTGGTTCATGGGCTGATTTTGGCGGTTACGATTATCGGAATTCCCTTTGCCAAACAGCATTTTAAGCTGATTATCCTAGCGCTATTGCCCTTCGGACGGGATCTGGAAGATATCTAATCAGGTATCTAATCAATAGCCCTGAGCGTGAGCGCTAGGGGGCAAGAACCTGGTGCAGCACATCCTGGTGCATCTGGGCGCGATCGCGATAGGACTGGATTTGGGCGGGCTGTAGCCCCTGACTGCCCAGGAAATCCTCCAGCCATAGACGTCCCAGCATGTCGCCATCTTCGGGCATTGCCAAATCGGAGCGATCACCCGTTAAATCCCACACCGGCAATCCCAGCTCCTCCGCCAATACCAACACTTTGGGATCGTAGCTGAGGGAAAAACATCGAGAACCTTCTGCCGCCGCCATAATGACGCCGTGCAGCCTCATGGCTAGGGTCCAGTTAACCCGGCGAAACACTCCCTTGAGGCGGGCGGGATCTTCCACTTGCACAATGCGGTAGGAGCCGGGCAGGGTGCGGGCAATGCGATCGGCAATGGGGCGATCCACGCTGGGTTGGAAGGGTACCAGCAGGAGGGACGCTTGGGTGGCAAGCTGGAGCTGCTTTAGTCCCTGGGCGATCGCCGTTAGTCGCCGGGGCGTTAGGGTCGAATGCTTTCGCAGCACAACGGCAATGCGTGGACTCGGCAGCAGATCGGTATCCGTAATGGGCGACGCGTCCAACGCCCACACGGGATCGGGAGCCAAAATAAACCGGTCAATGCCCTGGCTATTCAGCCATTTTCCTGATTTACCATCACGGACGCTAACGGCATTGCAGCGGCTAAAGGTTCGACGGGTTAGCCAACTGCTGGGCGATCGCCGTAGCGGACCAATTCCTTGCCCCCAGGCGATCGTTTTCAATCCCATCCCCTGGGCTAGCCCCATCAAACCGCCGTAGTAAATGGGGTTGGCGGCGCTGGTGGCATCCTGCATCAAACTGCCGCCGCCCCAAATAAACGCGCTGGATTTCGACAGGGCGTTCAAAATATCCACCCCCGACTTGCGGGGAATCGTCCGCACGCCATAGCGACGACGGGTCTGGTCAGGATTTCCCGATAGCACCAGCGGCGAAACTGAGTCCGGCAACATTTGCAACAGCGTTGCCAGCAGCGCCTCATCGCCGCCGTTGCCCATGCCGTAGTATCCGCAGAGCACTGCCTGATTTTCCTGTGCTGCTGCTCCCATATGCCGCTGCCCTCATAGGTTTTCGCCAATCCACTACAGCCATGCTGACAGGTTTGGGGAATTTTAGTCGCACGTGGTGGGTAAAGTCAGTTTTCAACGGGCGCAAGAAGGATAAATAGCGCATTAAAGGCAGCCAACATCCAAAGAATCGTATAGATTAATCAAGTCAATTTGTTTAGCTGTTTACTGCCGTGACTCGTCTTTCTCCCCCCTGTATGGATGCACCATCAACCGCGATCGCCACAGGGGCGATGAAATCATCTACCTCTTCCCTACCAAGCGAAGAAACTACCGCACCTTGGCATTGGCGATCGCTGCCACTGAAAGAGCTTACGGGTCAGGACATATTCGCTACGCTATTTCTACAGGCGCAAGACCAGTCGAGTCGAAGTAACTCAAATCAAACAAATTCAAAATATTGGTCGGACATCCAGGCGATCGCCACCCTGCTGGAAAGTCCCTACCCCACCCATCAGTTCTGCGCCGTTGCCCAACAGCTCTCCCGCTATTCCATCTGTGCCGGACCGCCAAGGTGGAATAACGGTCAGCCGCGCCTGTGGACACCGCCCGTGGGCAAAGGTTTGAACAGTCTAAAAACGCTGCACCGCTCCAGCCTCAGATCCGACAACACTGGGTTGCCGTCCAATAGTGACCTTCCCTTCCAAGGGGGCTGGCTCGGTTGGCTTGGGTATGACCTGGGCTGGGAAGTGGAGCGGCTGCCCTACCTACGCGATGATCCTCTGCCTTTTCCCGTGGTGTATTGGTATGAACCTGAGCAGTTCGCCGTTTTGGACCACCAGGAGCAGCGGCTATGGCTGGCGGTAACCAACGCGGATGATTTGGAAATTTTGGAACAGCGGCTGGCGATCGCCCCTACCCTGCCTATGGTCACCGCCCCCGAATTAGCCAACCCCCAGGAAACGTTAGACACGCTGCTGGCAGGCGATCGCCTGAGATTCCACTCGACCCAGGCTGACTACACCCAGGCGGTGCGCCGCGCCAAGGAACATATCCATGCCGGCGATATTTTTCAAGCCAACCTGTCCCTACGCTTTTCAACTCCCGCTCCCGGTGACAGTTGGTCCCTATATCGCAGCTTGCAGGCAATTAACCCGTCCCCCTTTGCCAGCTATTGGCGATCGCCCTGGGGAGATGTGGTGAGCTGTTCCCCCGAGCGTTTACTAAGCACAACTCCCGGTGAAAACGCCCCCTGGATTGCCAGCAGTCGCCCCATTGCTGGCACGCGATCGCGCGGCAAAACCCCAGCCGAAGACGCCGCCCTTGCCCAGGAGCTATCCACTGATCCCAAGGAACGGGCAGAACACGCCATGCTGGTGGACCTGGAGCGCAATGATTTGGGGCGCGTTTGCACTTGGGGGTCCGTTGCCGTGGATGAATTTTTCACTGTCGAGCGCTACAGCCACGTGATGCACTTGGTCAGCAACGTGGTGGGAGACCTGGGGGAAAATTACGACGCAGTAGACGCCATTCGCGCCCTATTTCCCGGTGGCACCATCACCGGCTGCCCCAAAGTGCGGTGTATGGAAATCATTGAAACCCTGGAACCCGTGCGCCGCAGCCTTTTTTACGGCTCCTTCGGCTACCTGGACCATCGCGGGCAGCTTGATCTAAATATCGCCATTCGCACGCTGCTGCTACCGGCGGACCAACAGGGGCAGCGATCGCAAATCATCGGACAGGTTGGCGCGGGTATCGTCGCCGACAGCGATCCCGACCGGGAATGGCACGAGTCCCTAAGCAAAGCCGCTGCCCAACTCAGTGCCATCGTCAGCCAATCCGATGGTTAACTCCATAATCGTGGAACCTCACCATGGAACTTCTACTCGGCACCGACATTGTTCAAATCTCCCGAATTCGGCGCAACCTCGAGCGGTTTGGTCAACGCTTTATCGATCGCATCTACACCCCCACTGAACAGCAAGACTGCTGGCGGCGATCGCCCCTCCCAAACCTTGCCCCCTCAAACACTCCGGCATCCTCCGATTCCCCGCGCCTTCTGCCGGAAGTGGTCTGTCGCTTTGCCGGACGCTGGGCCGCGAAGGAGGCGATTGTCAAAGCCCTCGGCACCGGCTGGACTGGCATTAACTACACCGATGTTGCTGTCAAGCGTACCCCCTCCGGCGCACCACAGCCAGAACTCCTCGGCGGAGCATTACAGCAGCTGAACCAGCTCGATCCCCACCATTGCAGCCTTTGGCGGCTTAGCTTCACCCACGATGGAGACTACGCAATGGCTACGGCGATCACCATAATCAGCTAACTCGGGCAAAACAAGCAATACATCAAATCCAACTGTAATAGTCAGGAGCATTTAACAAGACAATCGGGTGAATTTTTACCTAAATATCAACAGTAAACGGCTTTAGAAGCTGACATTAATTCTCCTCGACTTTTCCAGTCGGTGACAGCTAGATAAATGAGAGACTCTCTTATAGAATATGGAGTGCTTAAGAAACAGACAGCAGCTCGCTATTCTCAAGTTTGTCAAAACTCTATTAGGCAGCTAGTTTGATCATTCAATCCAGCATTGCCTAGTCCTGTTTCTTAGCTTTCTTCCTAACCTTTTAGCGCATTAGAATGAGTCTGGAATCGTATTTAAACCATCCTACATTTGGATTACTTCTACTGATTTGCCCCCTAGGAAACGGTGGGGATATCTTCACAACCTTGTATGCCCATCGATTATTTTTCCTGGTCAAAGAAAGTGATCGGGGTATGGAGTTTGAGCCTCTCGGGCGTGATGAAGCCAGGAGTTTAGTAGACAATCAGATGCGCTCCCTGCGCCGGGCAGGCAAAATGCAGGACTATAAAGAAGTGCAGGAAACCTATCGCCGTACCTTCCAGTAGAAAATCTCTGACCCAATAATTCAACAGCAATAGCCCTGAGTTCCCACATGTCAACCGCAATGTCCCCGGCAGTTCAACAGTCACCTGCTCCTCAGTCATTTGAGCCGTTAATTCGCGATCGCATCGCCCGCCTAAAGGAAGAGATTCCTGCATCGGTAACTTTGATGGCAGTGACCAAGAAA
>JBCCTE010000039.1:0-11560 GCA_039198915.1 Cyanobacteria bacterium P01_D01_bin.73
CCTAAAGCTTGTGTCAGTAAGAGAAGCCGCTAGAATATGTATCGGCTCGCTGAGAAACGGCTCATTAGAACGTTTTTTCAGGTTAGTTAGGTGTGGATTAATTGCCAAACCTCTCGAACCTTTCCTTTCAATTTTTGTTTTTCCTTTTTGGATTTTTTCTAATCACCGGTATTTGAAGCGCCGGATTTACGTTACGGGAGTTACGCATGATTTGGCCGTTTAAGCGGAAGCGTCGGAAACAATTGGCTCGGATTGAGGTAAGCGGGGCGATCGCCAGCGGCACCCGAAAGCGAGTCCTTAAAGCCCTAGAAACGGTCAAGGAGCGTAAATATCCAGGTCTGCTGCTGCGTATCGACAGTCCCGGCGGCACCGTTGGCGACTCCCAGGAAATCTACGACGCGCTACGGGAACTGGGCAAAACCGTCAAAATCGTCGCCAGCTTCGGCAATATTTCCGCATCCGGCGGCGTCTATATCGCCATGGGAGCCCACCATATCGTCGCCAACCCCGGCACCATCACCGGCAGCATCGGCGTCATCATTCGCGGCAACAACCTAGAAAAACTGCTGGATAAAGTCGGCGTTTCCTTCAAGGTCATCAAGTCTGGTCCCTACAAAGACATCCTGTCCTTTGATCGGGAGCTGACTGACGAAGAGCGCAATATTTTGCAGTCCCTAATCGACGACAGCTACGGCCAGTTCGTCGGCTGTGTCGCCACCGGTCGCAACCTGCCGGAGGAAACCGTCAGAACTTTTGCAGATGGTCGCATTTTTACCGGTGCCCAGGCGAAAGAAATGGGCGTAGTGGATCGCCTAGGCAGCGAGGAAGAGGCAAAACGTTGGCTGGCGGAGCTAACGGACCTCGACCCGGAAAAAGTGGAAGTGACCACCATCGAGGAAAAGAAATCCCTCCTTAATCGGATTACCGATTCACGTCTGAAAAACGGCCTGAATCACATCGAATTCGAGCTAGAAACCAACGGCGTCCCCATGTGGCTTTATCGCCCTTGGTAGGCAGCGCCAGCGGGGAATAACTCTAAGAAGGAACGTTTTCTACTGGAGGGTTTTGAGGATTACGTCGATGCGAGGACTAAAGCCTTCGACGTATTCAGCAGGCATCTGAGTCATTACCCAAAATGTCTGACCGTTTAGCTCTCCAAGGATGGCTTCACCGCCGATCAAGGCGGGCGTCCCCACGTTTTTTTCAAAGCGCCATTTACGTCGCTCCCAAGAGTAAATGGTGTCTTCTCCCGTCGACACGATGCCCTGTAGGTTCATGCCTCGATCTCGAGCTTGTTCAAACAGCATTTTCTGTGCCTGATTGAGAGCCATTGCTTCCTTAGGCCAGACAATGCTTACGTAGGCTTCCTCGCTGCTGATTTTGCCCTGGTAAGCGCTGATAAGGCGGACTTCGGTCCACTGGGGCATCTGAGTGATTCGTGGAATAAATGTATCTTCCGGCAGCCCCATGGCGATCGGAATGACCTGGGGGCGATAGATCTTGACGGAAATGGTTGAGATCTCCCCCTCGACGTTAACTTCGGCGGTGGTGGGAATTGATACGGCAGGGCTGACGGCTACCGGTCCAGTGTTGGGTGCAGCGGCAGAGGCTTCGGCGGCGGCTGGTGATGGAATGGCGGTGGGTGCTGGGGCGATCGCCTCGGGAGATGCTGATGCGACCGGCGAAGGCGTTGCAGCAAGGGCAGGCTCAGACTCTGGAGATGAATCGGTAGCAGCCGGCTGTTCCGACGAGTTAGACGAGCAGCCTGAAAGCAGCAGAGAAGCGCCGATGAAACTAACGGCTAAACCACGAGCGAAGAGGGAAACAGGAGACAACATAAACAGAAAGATTTTGATCTTAGAGTGGCAAACGCAGAGGATTAGGAGCTGAAGGCTGTCATCGATTGGGTCTAAATCTCAATCGTCTTAACCTGGGTTGATCTGGCTAACTTGAATTAACCAGCATCTTTTAATCCATAAATTCATCGGAAATTGTCACTTGAATGAGCCCCATAGACAGCAGCTTATCAATAGCGGCACCTACACTTTCCGAGGGGTAAGGAACTTGATCAGCAATGATTTTTGTACTAAGGGCGCTGTGATTCTTCGCGGCTAATAAAATCTTTTCTAAAACTGTTTCTTCAACTGAATTGAGTTGAAATGAAACCTGATCAATGGGATTTCGATTGGTAAAAGAAGATGAACGATCCATGGCTGGACTCCAACAGACGAGACGGAGCAGAAGAGAGCAATCAACGGTTCAGAAACGTACCTGTCAGACACTTAAGGACTGAATCAATCCTGTTTAAAGCAATTTCAAAGAGGACTATTCAAAAGCTAAACGCCTGTACCGTTGCGTTTCTGATGGAGACAGTGTGCTTGATAGGACTGCGTGCACCTAATGGGAGCTGTGCCGATTTTTAAGTCGACTGGTTTCCATGGCTGATTTTCAAGACGTTTGCCCAGGTAGTTGATTACTTTGCAGGGGCAGATCGGAAATTGGTCTAAATATTGAGTTTAAATTTTGGACTAAGTGCAGAGCAACGATGCTGGGTGAAGTGCAACTCGAAGGCTCGGAACAATGTTGAAGTAGTGAAGGATGCCGGGCGATCGCCTCAGACAGCCACTATTTTCAAAATTGTCAGCCTTAGTTTCTCCCTAAGTTCAGAACCTTCTCGCCCGATTCAGGAAACCTTAAGAGTTTCTTCATTAATGGCTGTGGATCAGGCTGTAGATCGAGCTGCAATTAGACGCAGGCGATCGCCCACAATCCAATTCGTCTTTAAGCCATTCAGCCTACGACAGCGACAAATCCCTGTAGGTTCCTATCGCTCGGACGTTTCACAAAGTGTCTGAGGAACCCTGCCATGCACTAGTTTCCAACTTAAGATATGCATAACGGTTCAGGAAAGGGGTTGTCATTACTCTATGTCTTTTTCCAATTTCTAATAGCAACCGTTTGAATTGGCAACTACCAAGTCTATCTCTTAAGCATTTCATTCCTGTTGATCAATTGGCTCATCGAAAGAATTAATGGATTAGAAAACCAATCCAGATTGCCAATTAATTTCTCAATCAATATTGTCCACTGACGCACGTTTCTAGGAGGTTCGGTGATGAATCTTCGTCGCCCCACTTTATTGGCATTGGCCGCAATGCTAACTGTCGGCTCAGCATCGCCCGCGATCGCCCAAACATCCTGCCGCTGGGAAGGATCGCGACTGCGGTGTGAGCGTAACCGTGACTACGATGACGACGATCGCTACCGGAATCGGCGCGATCGCGACTATGACGATGATCGCTATCGGGATCGTGATTACCGTCGGCGCGGTCGTGACTACGACGATGATGACTATCGCTACGGTCGCCGTAATCGCCGCTACTATTCCCGCTTAAGCAACAGCATCAACAGCATTTATCGGTCGGTACTGGGGCGATCAGCAGATCGGCGGGGGCTTCGTACTTACATCGAACGCATTGAAGATCGCAACTGGAACCTACGCCGAGTCCGTCGAGATTTAGCTCGCAGCCGGGAAGCTTCCAGAGCCATTGACCGCGCCTATCGTGAAATTCTAGGGCGTCCCGCTGATCGCGGTGGTTTACGCACCTATCGCGATCGCCTCCAGGATGGCTGGTCCCTTAGTCGCGTCCGCCAGGAATTAGCCAACAGCCGAGAAGCGCGGCGACGCTATCGTTAGCTTTTCTTTAGGGATGTCGACTTCAGAAATGGAGCTTTTTCTACGCGATAAAACGCAGCTCCATTGCAGTTAGCTTCCCTAAAGAAATACTCGAACTTAGTCTCCAAGTCTGGCAAGCTGCCCCCTCAACTTTCCCCTAAAAGTTGAGTCGGAGCCTCACGTCTAATTCCAGTAATTTGTAAGGATAAACCCATGACTTTCTTTGATTTTGGACCTGGTCCAGACGCCGTTAATTTAGTGCCAGCCCAGCGAGGAGTATCGGGCACTCGAGGCTTGGGCGGCAACGACTTTCTGAACGGAACCAGCGAAATCGATGTCCTATTTGGGAATCGGGATAATGACACCTTAGTCGGAAATGATGGCAACGATTTCCTTTTTGGTGGCCGTGATAATGACTTATTAGTTGGAAATAACGGTGAAGACTTTGTTGCCGGCAATATTGGCAACGATATTCTTCAAGGAGAGAGTGGTAATGATGTGATGTTTGGCGGTCGTGATAATGACCTATTGATTGGCGGAAGTGGGAATGATTTACTAGCCGGAGATTTGGGATCAGACACGATGATTGGTGGTGCTGGAGCTGATACTTTTGTGCTGCGTGTCAATGATCCAGTTGCTGAAGTTATCAATGCTGATATTATTGTTGACTTTGATTTCTTCGGCGGCGATTCTATTGTCGCCAGCGAGCGATTAGATCTATTTTTTGATAGTAGTGTTGACTTCTCAAATATTTTGGGAGTCGGACAAGGAGGAGTGAACGATACCCTCATTAGGGTGGGCGGTTTCTCTGGTCCCATTGTCGGCATCATCCTAGATGCCAGTGAAGAGAACGTTGCCCGCGCCTTCGCAGAGGGACCACGCGTTGTTTAGGATGTATCTACTTTGGCCTACTTGTTAGGGTTTATCTACGGAATCAGCGTTTTGAGATGACTTGAACAGTTTGAAACGTTGAGTCTAATAGTCCACTTAGTTCTCCACCGATCGCCCTTATATTTCGCAAGAAGTTAAGGGCATCGGTGGTTATTTCTTCTCCAGGCACTAAAACAGGAATTCCCGGCGGATAAGGACAGATCCATTCCGCACAAACTTCACCAATGGCGTCCTCAATATTGATACTTTTACGAGGAGAAAACCAGGCTTCTCTAGGCGTAATAATTGACTGGCTATTTCCATCGTATTGGTATTGACTAAATTGAAATCTTGCGCCACTTCCTGGCGGCTCAGGTAAAGTCTTAAGAGATTGAATCAAGTGTTCAATAGACTGGGACTGAGTTTGGGGCGTAATCACCAATCCGATCGCCCCATAATCGCCAATTTCAACTGCAATTCCCCGTTGATCTAAATACTCATCTAAGGCATATCCAGTCCATCCCAATTGGGCAGTGCTAATAATTACTCGCGTGGGATCTTTTTGAGCATTGTTGAGAACAGTAATATTGGGGATAGTGATCAGGCGATCACCCAATTTCCGCGCCATATTCAGTGCCCGTTGCCAATCCCAATGCCCGTGTTTTTGTAAATGCGATCGCGCCACATCCAGCGACATCATTAGCAAATAACTAGGGCTAGAGCTTTGCAGTAGCCGTAAACTATCGCTTAGGCTATTTTCTAGCAGACTACTATTAGCTTGCTCTGGTTTCTTCTGATAGTGAAGTAGCGCTGATTGAGTTAAAGAGCCTAACGTTTTGTGAGCAGACTGGATAACAATGTCAGCTCCAGCTTCTAGGGCTGCTTGGGGTAAGTCGGAATGGGCGACGAAATGACCGCCGTGAGCTTCGTCGACGATTAGCGGGATATTTTTTTGCTGACACAGTCTGGCGATCGCCTCGAGATCGCTAGTGGTGCCGTAGTAGGTGGGTGACACAACGCAAACGGCGCAGACATCGGGATGCTGCTCTAGCGCTTGATCGATCGCTTCGGGGGCAACATGGGTGGCGATCGTCCAATCGCGATCCACCTCCGGTTTTACCCAAATTGGCTGTAAACCGCTCAGCACTAGCCCCGTCAAAATCGACTGATGGGCATTGCGACCGACAATGATTTTCTGCCGCGAGCTGGGGGCAATACGCGACACCGCCAGAAGCGCCGCCTGTAGCCCCACAGTGCTGCCGTTGACCAGAAACCACGATCGATCTGCCCCGAAGGTTTCCGCCGCCAGCCGCTGCGCTTCGGCGATCGCCTCCGTCGGCACCGCCAAATTATCCAGCCCCTCCAATTCCGTTAAATCGTCCAGAAATGCCGTTCCCCAGCGATCGCCCAGCGGTCCCACCCCCACGCCCTGGTGCCCTGGTACATGGAATCGCCCCCGCAGTGATCGCACCTTTTCGAATACTGCCGCAGCCAGGGGTATTTCCCGCCGCAGCCTTTCCCAATCCTCTCGATCCCAATTCTCCGCGTCCCAAGTTTTCGCGATCGCCATATTCACCTCCCGCCCCGCCAGTTTGCCCGCCCGGTTGTCAGCGTTCCACGGTATTCTAGTTAGGCTTTAACCGCGCTTCCAATAGCGCCACCGCGATTTCCATAGGCCGCAGCGCCTGCGACTAACACAAAATTCAGCATGGCATTACAACAACGCGTACTTCCCTCAAATCCCCCCGCTCGCGCAACGGTAACGCGGGACGAAGGTCTAATGCTCTACGAAGATATGGTGTTGGGCCGCACCTTTGAAGACAAGTGCGCCGAGATGTATTACCGCGGCAAAATGTTCGGCTTCGTCCACCTCTACAACGGACAGGAAGCTGTTTCCACCGGCGTAATCCGCGCCATGCGCCGAGATGAAGACTATGTTGGCAGCACCTATCGCGACCACGTCCACGCCCTCAGCGCTGGGGTGCCCGCCCGCGAAGTGATGGCGGAACTATTCGGCAAGGTCACCGGTTGCAGCAAGGGACGCGGCGGTTCCATGCACCTATTTTCCGAGCCCCACAATTTGCTGGGCGGCTATGCGTTTATTGCCGAAGGAATTCCAGTAGCGACGGGGGTTGCGTTCCAAACCAAGTACCGTCGGGAAGCACTGGGCGATCCTGGCTCTGACCAGGTAACGGCGTGCTTCTTCGGTGATGGTGCGGCAAACAATGGTCAGTTTTTCGAATGCTTGAATATGGCGGCACTGTGGAAGCTGCCGATTATTTTTGTGGTGGAAAATAACCGTTGGGCGATCGGAATGGCCCATGAGCGGGCAACATCGGTACCAGAAATTTACACAAAGGGCGCGGCGTTTGGCATGCCCGGCGTAGAGGTTGACGGTATGGATGTGCTGGCAGTTCGTGGCGCGGCTCAGGAAGCTGTTGCCCGTGCCCGTGCTGGCGAGGGGCCGACGCTGATTGAGGCGCTAACCTATCGCTTCCGCGGTCACTCTTTGGCGGATCCCGATGAACTGCGTTCAAAGGATGAAAAAGATATTTGGCAAAGTCGCGACCCGATTATTCAATTCAAAGAGCATATGGTCAGCGAAGGCTTGGCTACGGCGGAAGAGTTGAAGGCGATCGATAAGAAGGTCCAAGCTGAAGTGGAAGATGCCGTGAAGTTCGGTATTGAGAGCCCTGAGCCAGATCCGGCAGATTTGTACAAGTACGTTTTTGCTGAAGATTAGTCGCCGCTCAACGACTGAGATTCAAAACATGGCAGATTTTGGCGGGGGTTAAGGTGTAGCGAAGGCTAACTCAATCCCCGCCATCTTTGTGGATTCCTAATCCAGCGTCTTGCGCATCAAAACTGCTTTCGGCTCATACCCTAAAGACTGGTAGAGAGCGATCGCTCCAGCATTATGCCCATAAACTTGTAAACCAATTCCCGGCGCGCCCGCTAATTTAGCCTCTTGCTCCAACCGCTTCAGGAGCGATCGCCCAATGCCACGCCTTCGGTATTCTGGCAGCACGTGAATCCAAAAAACGTGGAGTAAACGCTGACCATTCGCCTGGTCTACTGCCCATCCCCACCATAAACCGGCGATCGGTGAGACAACTGAGGATTGGGATGGCAGCGAATTTTGATTATCAGAGCCATCATCATCAGAGTCTCTCTGCGGGACCACCCACCACAGGGGCGTCTCTCGGGAGAAATGATTGCTGATTTGCTCGTCTAAGTGTCTGAAATCCGTCAGGTGGGGGAATAGCTCCTGGTACGTGCGGGTAAGCCATCGCAATAGGCGCGATCGCTCTAAAGCCGATCCAACGTGCAAGTCGTATCCAGGCAGCAACTCCACCAACAGGACCTACCCCAAGAACGTTATTAGTGGAGCAGAGGCAGATACCGGCAGCAAATCCAGCGAACTAATTACATCGTCCTCAAACTCCTCTGAGATCGGAGCCGGCGCAAGCATGTCGTCGGGCAGGAAAATTCGTGCACTAACCGCCACTAAGGCAACACAGAAAACTAGCACAACCAACAATGGCGCAATATTCTGCCGAAAAAAATTCATAGCTAAAAAATAAATCTAAAAAAGTAATTGGCAAAACGTTGCAGATTAGCGGCAAGGAGGCGGATTAGAAATCTGCTGTTGCCACTGGTCAGCATAGTTGGAATAGGGGCGATCGCCAAATAAAAATCCCCCTCTTTGAGATTAACCAAAGAGGGGGAATGTAAGGATGATTGCAAACACTTAGTAGCACTTAGTTTTTCAGCTAATCAGCCGCTAAGGGCGTTCACCATCCTCTGCGATTAAACTCGCTTACTTAGAACGCAAACTCGGTGCGAAGCACACCAAGAACTGCAGTGTCTCCATCCTCATCAGCGTTGAAGACTGCCACAACGCCAGGGGTGATAGAGATGAAGTCGTTCAACGCGTAGCGATATAGCGCCTCAACGTGGATGGGGGTGAAGTCATCCTCATCCGCACCGTCAGCATTGGTAACCGTGGGGGGCTGACCCACAACTAGAGCACCGAAGCTACCCTCAGTGAACAAGTCGTAGAAGTTTAGAGCCACTGCCCAGGTGATCAAATCAAGATCATCGTCACCGTTAGCCTCGCGAGCATTGGCATAGCCAAACCAGCCATTGATGCCAAACGAGGGGCTCAAGGTGAAGTTGGTCTGGAAACCAATGTTGTCGCTGATGATGGACTCGCCATCAAAAGGATCGCTCACGTTTGCGGTACCGGTACCCAACAACAGGGCTAGGTCGTTACCAACGCGGGACTGGTAAGAGTGCGCGTAGAACAGACCAGCGCTGAAACGGCTGTCGCTGCTGTAGTAGTTAGCACTGACGCTGGCGCTGTAGCTGCCGTTGAACAAACCTTCGCCTTCCGCGGGGCTGCTAGGCTCACCAGCGTGGTAAGCAGCGTGGAAGGAGAAGTTGTCGCTAGGAGACCAGCCCAAACCAAAACCAGCATCAGCAGGCTGACGCAGGATGGGGTTACGGTCGGCAAAGGTGCTGATTGCACCGGAGCCGTCACCGTAGAGAGGACCAGCGTGAACCGGGTGAACGTCATCAATGTCAATACCAACGGGACCGATGATGGCCTCTAGCTGGTCGTTGATGGGGAAAGAGTAGCCCAAGAAGCTCAGTTCGAAGACGTTGCTGTCGCCATCGCCGTAGCTCAAAGCTCCCAAACCGGTTGCATCGGTGAAGGGGCTCTGGACGTTGTTGGCCTCCAAACGAGTGGTCAACAGGTCATCGCCGCTGAAGCTGGTGTTGAACAGCAAACGAGTCCGCTGACCGAAAGCAACCTCCTCTAGGTCGCTTTGCTCATCACCGTCGTCGTCGCTGATGCCACCGCCGTGGATGCTGAAGATTACCGAACCTTCTAGCTTGGTGGTGGTGGAGAACTGGTTAGACTCCAGCTCGGTGGTGCGTGCCTCTAGAGAGTCAACGCGACCGCGAAGCTCAGATAGTTCAGCAGAGAATTCTTCCTGTAGGCGCTGTAGGACCTGCAAGTCAGCCTTGCTAGCCAAAGGAGAGGTGGCAGCTGCGATCAGCTCATTTACACGCTCCAAGCAAGCATTCAAACCAGCTGCAAATTCGTAGCGGGTCATCGCGCGATTGCCTAGGTATACGCCGCTGGGATAACCAGCGATGCAACCGTAGCGCTCAACCAAGGACTGCAGTGCCTGGAATGCCCAGTCGGTGGGGCGGACGTCGGACAGTTGAGAAACGGACGTTACCTGGTTCAAACCGGGGGTAGCTGCCCGTCCCTGACCTTCACGACCGTAGCGGGTCAAGGTCTGTAGGTCGACGTTGCTTGCGATAGATGCGTCGGTGGGCTCGTTTGCCGCAGCACTGTCAGCAAAGACACCAGCACCAATAACGGTGGCGGCACTCAAGGCTGAACCTGCCAACAGCATTTTGAAACGAACTTGCGAAATAACGGTCATTACACTTAACCTCACAACCAAAAGTTTTTGCGATCGCCATCACACCAAATCATGACGATCGCGATTACTAAGAATAGCCTTTCATTTCTATCCTTACGTTTAGAACGGGGAATTAACCCAATCCTAGAGCGTCCCGAGCCTCAATAATTGCGGAGCGGAACTCATAGGCAGCAGCAGAGATCTTACCGCGTCCTGCAACACTGACAGAACTGTAGGGACGCATTCCAACCTGTCCAGAGATCCGATAAGGACGGATAGACTCCTGACAAGCCTCGTAGGCGGCGTCCACCCGGCTAGCAATGCTGCGGGGTAGACGATCAGCGTAGGGCTTGTACTGGCTGTAAATACCTTTCCAGTTGTTGTCGAAGATCAACACACTCTGGTCAGACCAGGTTTCTTCTTCGCTAGAGATTTTCTTCGCGGGAACCTCAGTCACCAAAGCGACCATTCCTTCGAAGTTGCTCTCTGCGCTGAAGTTACTAGGATCATTCAGCTTAGCATCCAGAGCCATAATGCTGTCGATCAGGCCTTCAGCATAGGGAAGAGCGGCTTTCAGATCGCCATCGCGATAAATGTAAGCCTCAATGCGGTGGAAGCCTTTGAAATCAGGGGACTCTTCGCCATCGTCGAAGCCATAGGGGCGAGCGTCAATGTCAGAGTCTTCGTCCTCAAAGCTACCTGCATAAACTTCAATCTGCTCATAGGGAGGACGAGAGTCTACATAGGCTGCCTTTGCTGCGGCGAGGTTGCCGGAAGCGATCGCCTTCTTTAGATCCTTAACAAGGGGCAATTGCTCCTTAACCAGATCGCGGAAGTAATCTAGACCTTCTTCAACTTCCGCATCAAAAGCCTTATTCCCGACCATATCGGGATTGGCTGCGAAGGATAGCGGTGCAAAGTTGAGGCCAATAACGGCCACCATCGCCATCACTCCGATCACCAGGGAACGGATTCTTAATTTCATGGAATGCTGTCAGTAATTTCTCTGAACAAGCACTGAATCTATCATGGCGATCTTTTTGTTGCAAGCTGCTTGCAATGGGTCCTTGAGTATGCGCCAAGAGGGCATGAGATCGATGTAATCGAGGCTACTGAGATAGCTGATCATTACTAACGTTGCTGATGCGATTTCGATTCGATTCCGGTTGCTTTCATCTGCGAACCTTTAGGTGGGTAATGACCGCGGATTTTCCAGTTCTACAGATTTCTAGACTCTACAAATTTTTGAGTTTGGCTTCGGCTTGCTTGCGTAGTTTCTTTGCTTCTTGTTCCGCAACGGTGTCCGCCTGAACCTGATCAAGCTCGTTCACTAGACCTCTTGCGTGAATCCTCGCCCTCACCCTAAATCCCTCTCCCTGGGGGAGAGGGACTTCAGAAAAATCGAATTTTGTCCTGTTTTGCTCCCCTTCTCCCCGGGGAGAAGGGGATGAGGGCTTCCAGAGATTATCCATTCGTGTAAGAGGTCTACTATTTGGGTTAATTGCCCCAGCAGTCGAGGATCGTCAGGGTTGCTGGCGGCGCTATTCTGCCAGCAAGTGATCGCTGCCTTAGC
>JBCCTE010000040.1:0-11485 GCA_039198915.1 Cyanobacteria bacterium P01_D01_bin.73
ATGGGAGTAATTAGCCGAAAACTTAAGGGGCGGGCGTGGGAAATGCGCCGAACTAGTATTCAACGCTATGAAACGCTAATTCCTGAATTGGAGGCGGCAACGGGAGTGCGAATTTTGCACAATCGTCACGGCTTACTGCGGATTTGCTTTGAAAATGAACCGATGGATAGGTGGGAGGAGTTGGTTAACCAGCGCCATCGCCAAGGGTTTCGGATTCAAATAATGGGGCGGGATACGCTGATGCGAACCTATCCTCAGCTTCGAATTACTAACCGCAGTCGGTTACGTCGTGCGGGTTCACAAATCAGCCTTGCCAAGGATGAGGGGGCGTCTCCGTCACGGGTGCATAAAATCACGGGTGCAGTTTATTCTCCACAGGACCTACAGGTTAATCCGATTTCGCTTTCGATGGCGCTGATTGATGCTGCGGTGCAGCAGGGGGCGGTGTTTCACTGGGGCTGGCGCACTACGGGGTTGGTTCGCCGAGAGCTGGGCGATCGCCGTCGGGTTTGTGGCGTTGAAACTACTCGCGATCGCATTGACTGTGATGGTGTGATTATTACGGCGGGCTTGGGCTCATCAAAGCTGGCGGAATATTTGGATTACGATTTGCCGCAGCGACCGGTGTTGGGACAGGCAGTTCACCTAAAGCTGCCCAAGTCTTTATCGATGACTGAGCCTGTAATTATTGGACGAGATACCAATATTATTCCTTTGGATAAGGGGCATTATTGGGTGGGGGCAACGGTTGAATTTTCCGACGGTGAGCAGTGGCCTGAGTGTGGCGAGACAAACCTGAATCAAATGTTGCAAGGGGTGTTTGATTTGTGTCCGCGCCTACGGGATGCCGACATTCTGCGTACCTGGTCAGGGATGCGCCCCCGCCCTCAGAATCGACCGGCACCGGTTATTGAAGCTCTGAAGGATTACGATAACGCTATTTTGGCGACGGCCCACTATCGCAATGGCGTTTTGTTGGCTCCGGCGACGGCAGAGTTGGTGTATCGAATGGTTCAAGAGTGGGCGATCGCCTCATAGGAACGACTCGAAAACATCAGTTGACTGCCACTAAAACCAAGTTTAAATAGCGTAATTATCTGGCTGAAATCTAATCGAAAACAACAGTTCGATTGCCATAGCTAATAACGCGATTTTGCAGATGTAGCCGCACCGCTCGAGCTAAAACAATACGCTCTAAATCCTTACCTTTGCGGATCAAGTCGGGCACTGTATCCCGATGACTAACCCGCGACACATCCTGCTCAATAATGGGACCTTCATCTAAGTTTTCGGTCACATAATGGGCAGTTGCGCCAATCACTTTCACTCCCCGAGCATGGGCACGATGGTAGGGTTTTGCCCCAGGAAATGCAGGCAGAAATGAGTGGTGAATATTAATTACGGCTGGGAATTTGTGCAAATTCTCTGCACTTAAAACCTGCATATATTTTGCCAGCACGACTAGGTCGATATCGTATTCCTCCAGTAGCGATATTTGCTTCAGTTCCTGATTGATTTTCGTCTCTTTAGTGATGGGAATATGGTGATAGTCAATGTTAAATTGCTGGGCGATCGCCTGGAGATTGGGATGGTTGCTAATAATTAGTCGAATATCTCCCGGCAGTTCTCCTGCTTGATTTCGCCACAGTAAATCTAGAAGACAGTGATTTTGTTTGCTAACCCAAATGGCAATTTTGGGTTTGGTATCGGAGAAATGTAGCTGCCACTGGGCATTTAATGGACGGGCGATCGCCCCAAAGGCAGGATCAATTAATTCCTGAGGTAAATTAAACCGATCAAGTTGCCATTCTACCCGCGTCAAAAATAGTCCCTCTTCCTCATCAACGTGCTGATCGGTATGAATAATATTCCCGCCGTTGGAGTCGATGAAATTTGCAATTCGAGCAACGATCCCTCGCTGATCAGGGCAGGAAACTAAAAGCGTCGCAGTGGAATCAGAAGCAGTATTAGGCATAGGAAAGCTTCAAGGCAGTGTGGATGTTTCCGGCAGAAATTCTAGAGACTTTTGTTAAGGGGTGGGAGCGGCGCTGGGCTCTTTGTCGTCTGATGATTCACTCGGACTGGGTGAGGGCGGTGGAGTATATTTCCACTCATCCAAATCACGAATTAGAGCATACTCAAAATCCTTGGGAATCGTTTGAACTTTCTCCCCTGGCGCTGTCTGTTTTTTACTTTCTACGTCTTTATCATCAGCTTTGGTCTCTTCAGATCCTTCCTTGTTACTACTTTCTTTATTAGCGTCACTAGAGCTTTTGGATTTGGTGGCATCGCTCTTCGCCTTGGACTGGGGGGGCTCAATTTGAGCGTATACAAATTGATCGTCAAACCCTGCGGACCCTAGCTGTAATTTATGCTTATCCCCTGTCTTTAAAGTGATAGTTAATTGGGCGCGAGGTTGATTCAGCCCGTATTCCGAAAGTTGCTTTTTCGTTGCCGTTAGCTGTCCGTCGGATTCAGCCGTTGCAATCAGATTCGTCAAAAAGGCGATCGCCCCATCGCTAGCTTGAACCGGCTCACCATCATCAATTTTTACTTGCCACTGAGTAGGAGCTTCCTCCGCATTAGGGCGAGTAAATAGTAGGCGCTGTTTGACGGTTTCTTCTGACTCCTTATCGTCATCCTTCGATTCACTTTCAGAGGCATCTTTTAGGTTGACCTCGATCGCCAATGACTTGATTTGATCTTCCTCTATTCCTAAGACTAAATTTTCCTGGCTTTTCTGCTCCTCTTGCTGTTGCGAAACCTGGTCATAGACAACTATTCCACTACCCAATCCCACGGCGATCGCTAGCCAAATCCAAGTACTACGCTTCAACATAAGTTTCCCTCCACTCCTATCAGCAAGCCGTCAACTATCGCTTATTTACTTTGCTTACTATCGCGATCGCCACCACAGCCAGCCAGAAAGTCCCAGCGCACCCAACGGCAGAATACCTAATGCCAACAGCCGCAAAAGATTAGCTTCAAATTCAGTAACTAATAACTGGCGATCGCTAGCTTCCCGAGGCCGTAGGGCGAGAGAACTTTCATCGCGATCGCTCAGCCAGCTAACGGAATTCAAAAAGACATCGCCGTTCAACTGCTGATTAAACAATCCATCCGCAATAAAGGTGGACGTTCCAAACACCACTAAACGCCCCTCCTTAATCTCACCCGCATTATCGTCGCCACCCTCTTCATCCACTGGGGAGTCATCCGCATCGCCACTATTTCCCTTAGGCTCTTCGGCGGGTTCATCATCCGCGATCGCCGCTGGTGCATCCTTTGTTGCGACCACGCCCAAGGCTAACGGACCTCGCTCATCCACCCCTGGATTGAACTGCAACGGGTCTTCCGTCGGATTTGTTTCTGACCAGCTTTGGTCGCTCGTTTGCACCAGACTGTCGATGGTTACCCCCTCCGAACCCGCCGTAGTCACCGCCTGCACCGACGGATAAAACGAAATACCTTCCTGGAACGTGCTGGTGATGGGATGGTTGCCATACTGGGTTGCTACTGGCATATCCGGCTGTAGCCCCACCAACTGCGAGGCGAGCGACGCGTCAATGACGATACGTCCGTCCAGCGCCAATCCCCAGCTTTCCAGCAGGTCTCCGAAGCCGCTTTCAATGGTGGGATCCAAAAACAGCAGCAGCCGCCCGCCGCCATTTAAGTAGTCCCCCAGCAGCTTGACCTCCCCTGCCAAAAACGAGCGCTGGGGACCCACCACCGCCACTGCCGTCGCATCCTCAGGTACCGACTTGCTCTGCGCCAAAATCAACGGCTTGGCTTCAAAGTTGCGATCGCTCAACGCCGACACCGCGTCGAACATTCCCCCTTCGCCCACCTCCAGCGGTCGCTCTCCGTGCCCCTGCACAAAATAAATGGGGTCCTGCTTGGTCACCAAAAACTGTTGCAGCGCATTGGTCAGCGTCGACTCCGTCAGTCCTCCCTGCCCCTGTCCCAAGGTGGTTACCAGGGTTTTGCGATCGCCCTGCTCCAGATAAACCTCCCCGACGGCGCTGACCTGGAATTCCTGCGCCAAGCCAAGCTGCTCCCGTGGGTTAACTAGCTCAAACTTGAACTTATCGGACCGGCTTTGATAGCGCTGCAATAAATCTCGGTCGGCAGGGGCGATCACCTGGTCAAAAATCAGAACCCGCACCGGCTTTTCCAACCGATCCAATAGCTTCTGACTTTGTGACGCCAGCGTATACTGCTGAGTCTCGGTCACATCCAGGGTCGTGGAATAGCGCACCCCGACAAAATTAAGAATCCCCAAAATAACCACCACCGCCGCCGTTGTGGCGATCGCATTGGTGCCCATCTGGGTAGACCGCTGTCCCCACAGCCCCACCAAGTTAGGCTGCGTAATCAGCCACAGGAACAGCAGCAGCCCGGCAACCACCAACGCAATCAAGGGAAACACATCCCACTCTCCCGTGACGTAGCCCACCGATAAGCCCGCTGCCGCCCAAAATAAACTGGCAAGGAAGCAAAACTGACGCAACCGAGGGTGAAGCATAGTGCAGGACGATAAATTAGATGCTCAGAATCGTAAACAGGGGAACAGACAAAAAACGAGAGCCAGGGAAAAGTCTGATTAGTATCTCGCGTTCTTGAAGATAAAGTACAGAGGATCGCCACAGCCCATCGAGTGGAACTATCCTAGCCTCAACGTTCCACACACGAACTTAACCGATTCAACCCCGCTGCTCTTACCCGTCTGTAAAGCTAGAGTCTCTTCCCAGGGCGATCGCCGCCTCGAAAATCCCGCCAGGCATCGTCAGATACAATCAATCCTTTACTACTACCAATTTGGTCACAGTTAGATCACTCAATGGCTCTCAACCTTGTCCCTAGACCCAAAGAAAGCTTCCCCGGTCGCGAGACCATCTACCTACTGCGCACCATTCACCAAAACCAAACTCACCTAATTTCCCTCGCTGACCAAAAAGCCAACATCCTCATCAGCATCGTCGCGGTTGTCATCACAATCCTATCGACAAACCTGAGCTCAATTAAACAGCTCAGCCCACCTTTGCTTGCTCTGTTTTTCATGTTCTTGATTGCAGAGTTCGTAACAATCGGCTTGGGGCTACTTGTGATTTTTCCCAAAAATATCAGTTCGCCCTTTAAAAAGAAGAAAAAGAAAAAGGCACCACCGGTCCGCCCCAATCCCATATTTTTTGGCACATACCTAAAGCTTTCAGAGGAGAAATTCGTTGAAGCGATGTTCAACAACATCAACGACCTCAACAAAGTCCGCCGAATGTTCTTGGTGGACATCTATAAAACCGGGCTGATCTTGAAGAAAAAGTATGAGCTTTTGCAATATGCCTACGGCGCGATGATCTTTGGGCTATGCTGCCTGGCTTGCTTAATTCTTGGTGCCTTGTTCAGCGGAATGTAGTCAAATCTCCAAGCTGTTCTCAATTCACAACTGGATCTTAGGATCGCTGAAAACGCAGCGTTTCGATCGCCTGCGCCGTCAGGAAAATTCCCAGGAAAATATAGCTACCAAACATAAAAAAGCTACGGGTTTCAATGGCTCCCGAGACCCAGCCGTTGAAATGATTTAGCAGGGAAAGCTGAGTCAAACCGCTGCCGATCGCCCCACCCACATTCGCCGCAATCAGATCCATCACCCACAGCAGCAGCACCAGGGAAAAGGTCAAAATCGCCGCCATAACGGTGCTATTCGTTAGCGAAGAAATAAACATTCCCAGGGATAACACCGCCGCCGCCAGCAAAATCAATCCCAGATGGGCGGCGATGGGCGTTCCCCACGAAACCGGCGGTGTGGCTTTGGCAAAGGCGACCACTTCCAACGCAAACAGCGGCAAAACCAGAGAGATATACAGTGTCAGCGCCCCCGCCCATTTCCCCAGAGCGACAACCCAGTTGGCCATGGGGGAGGTTGCCAGCAGCTCTAGGGTGCCCTGCTTGCGCTCCTCCGCGTAGAGCCCCATGGACAGGATGGGCAGGATAAACAGGGACAGGGAGCCGAGAGTGCCAAGGTAGAGCTGAGTGAACTGCTCCGCCATATCCAGGGGCGGGACGGTGATGCCGAGCTGTTGGGCTTGGGCGGCTCGTAGGGAACCCTGGACGATGATGCCTTCGGGACCAAGCAGGATGGCGACGAAGAAAAATCCGGCAAGAAGCCAGAAGACTCCGGCGATCGCGTAGGCCAGCGGCGAGGCGAAGTAGCTCTGAAGTTCTCGGCGATAGATGGCTAGCCAGTTAGCAAATACGGTTCCCATAGCGTCCTGTGACTTTGACAAGGTGGCGTTGAATATCCCTGGGGAAATATCTCCGGAGAAACGCTGTCTGTAATGTCTTGATTTTCTGATTTTCTGACAATCTCGCTCCAGAATAACCGCACTTCTACACCCAGTGAAAATCTGGTGAATAGCAGAGAATTTTGGCTATTAATTCTGGCGATTATCGATCTGAATTTTTCCTGTCGTGGGGGTCGGCAGAGGGCGACTATTGTTAGGCTGATTCTCTGGCTTTTTATCTTGATCTTCAAATATCAGGCGGGCGGCATTTGCCCCAGATTTTCACCATGACTGACCTTCGCTTTTTGATGTGCGCTCCGGACCATTACGACGTTGATTACATTATCAATCCCTGGATGGAGGGCAATATTCACAAGTCTTCCCGCGATCGCGCCGTGGACCAGTGGGAACGGCTGTACCGGGTAATTAAGGAACGGGCGATCGTGGACTTGGTTCCTCCAGCGAAGGGGTGGCCCGATATGGTGTTTACCGCCAATGCCGGGCTGGTATTGGGGGATAAGGCGGTGGTCAGTCGGTTTTATCATCCGGAGCGCCAGGGTGAGGAGCCTTACTTCAAGGCATGGTTTGAGGACAATGGTTTTACGACCTACGAACTGCCGAAGGATTTGCCCTTTGAGGGGGCGGGGGATGCGTTGTTTGACCGGGAAGGGCGTTGGCTATGGGCAGGCTACGGCTTCCGCTCGGAGCTTGCGTCCCATGCCTACTTGGCGGAGTGGCTGGATATTGAGGTGCTGTCCCTGCATTTGGTGGACGATCGCTTCTATCACCTGGACACCTGCTTTTGCCCGCTTCAGGGCGGCTATTTGCTGTACTATCCCGCAGCCTTTGATGGCTATTCCAATCGGGTAATTGAGGCGCGGGTTCCTGCCAGTAAGCGGATTGCGATCGCCGAAGCGGACGCGGTGAACTTTGCCTGTAACGCAGTTAACATTGGCGACACGGTGGTGATGAATAAGGCTAGCGCTGAGCTGCGGTCAGTTCTGACCAAAGCTGGGTTTGAGCTGGTGGAAACGCCCCTGACGGAATTTTTAAAGGCGGGCGGCGCATCGAAGTGCCTAACCCTGCGAGTAACGGAGCCGATTATGCCGGATAAGCATGCTTCGCTGACCCTGGAAAGCCGTGTCCTGGAAATGCATGGGCATTTGCTGGATGCGGGGTTGATCAGTCGGGCGCTGGATTTGATTGTGGAAGGCGGCGGCAGTTTCCAGGTGTTGAACTTTGACCTGGGTGAGCAGCGCAACAGCCAGTCCTCTGCGCGTATTAAGCTAACGGCGCCGTCTCGCTTGGTGATGGAAGAGCTGGTGAGTCAGCTGATTGAAATTGGCGCGATCGCCCCGGCGGAAGAGGATCAGCGAGATGCGATTTTGGAGGCGGTCATCCAAACGGGCGTGGCCCCCGATGACTTCTATGTCAGCACCATTTATCCCAGCGAGGTCCAGATCAACGGACAGTGGATTCCGGTGGAAAACCAGCGGATGGATGGGGCGATCGCCGTTACTGGTCTGGACGGCTCCGGTCCCATTAAGGCGCAATGTAAAGTGCTGCGGGATTTGGTCGCGGGCGAGTCGGTGGTGGTTGGCGTTGATGGAATTCGCACCAACCGCAAAATTACCGGACGCGATTCCAGCAAGTCGGCATCCCAGGAGTTTGCGTTTATGGCGAACGGGGTTTCCAGCGAGCGCCGGGTAGAGCTAGTGGTGGAGCAAATCGCTTGGGAGCTGCGGCAAATTCGCGATCGCGGCGGCAAGACCGTTGTGGTAGCCGGACCGGTGGTGATTCATACCGGTGGCGCGGAGCATTTGTCGGGGCTGATTCGTGATGGCTATATCCACAGTTTGCTGGGAGGCAATGCGATCGCCGTTCACGACATTGAGCAAGCCACCATGGGCACTTCCCTCGGCGTCGATATGAAGCAGGGCACCGTCGTTCGCGGCGGCCATCGCCACCATCTGAAAACCATCAACACCGTCCGCCGCCACGGCAGTATCGCTAAAGCCGTTGAGGCTGGGGCGATCGATCAGGGCGTTATGTACGAGTGCGTCAAAAACGAAGTGCCCTTCATTCTGGCTGGCTCCATCCGCGATGACGGTCCCCTACCCGACACCGTCACCGATATGATCATCGCCCAGGAACAGTACGCCGAGCAGGTTAAGGGCGCGGACATGATCCTGATGCTATCGTCCATGCTCCACTCCATCGGCGTCGGCAACATGACCCCCGCCGGCGTCAAGCTAGTGTGCGTTGACATCAACCCCGCCGTAGTCACCAAGCTGGCGGATCGGGGCTCCCTAGAATCCGTCGGCGTCGTCACCGATGTGGGACTCTTCCTAAGCTTGTTGGTCACTCAACTGGAAAAACTAACCGAACCCTACCAGCTTGTTAATGCACAGTAGTTAAAGGCTAAAGGCATCGGTAAGGGGCACCGGAGGTTTGAGCACCCCCATCAACGGAGAGTTATGGTTGCTTCCTACTCTCCGTTAATGGGAATCTCTTGCTGAGCCTCCTGCTCCTGCCGGGCTTTCTCTCGCTGAGCCCGTTCCATTTGCTGGCGCTTCTGTTCATCCTTCTGCTCAACCCGATTTTCCCAGCGGAACAGGAATATCATTGCCGCCACGACGCCCACCTGTAGCGCCAAGTTGGGCACATTTCTAGCCAAATCCTGTCCAGCTAGCACCTTGAAGAAGAACACAAATCCACCGATCGCCCCAGACGCCGCAAAGCCCCCATACACAAACTTCCGCAGCCCCCGGTAAGGAGCTACCGCCTCCCGCCGCAGTCGATTGTAGGTTTCTTGATCCAGCGATTTGCGATTTGCCATCTGACCTTTCCCCATTACCTCAATTGCCACCATAAAGTATTTGGTGACTTTGCTGGACCGTTAGCCAATCCGGCTCCAGACCTTGCCAGTAAAACTCGGTTTGGAAATCCAGTTACGAAGGGCTAGATTAGCGGAATAGGTCTACTGAGGATAAGCGCTTGTCACAGACCGCCTGCCGAAGCCGGTGCATTGCGATCGCCGCTAAAGCTGAAGCTGTCCGGTTTATGCCCAATGCCAAGCGATTAACGTTGTAGATGGTGAATTGGCGACATGCCCCGAGCGCTTTCAAAAGGTAGGGGAAAACGAAAGAGCATCACGCGCCAGTTGCCGTCGCTCGCCTCCCCCTGATTGCTGAAACTCAACTCTGACATTCAACAATGAACGAAGCTGAAACCTACGGTCTGTACACACTGGCAAACGACGCCGTTTATGACCAGCTAGTTGCACTATTGAATAGCATCGAGAAAAATATCAGCCCCACTATTCCCATTTGCATCATTCCCTACAATGACAATATGGACTTGGTGAATGCTGAAATCATATCTCGCCCCCAAGTTTCACTATTTACCAACCGCGACGCCCTAAAACTTTGGGATGATTTCGTCAACGAAGTTTGGGTCGCCCACCCCAAAGCTAATGCGCCAAAGCGAGAGCGACCAGGATGGTACAAAGGCTTTGTTCATCGTAAGTTTGCCGCGTTTCAAGGAGATTTTGATCGCTTTATTTTCTTCGATGCTGATAGCTTGGCGATGAAGCCAGTTGATGATATTTTCGCGCATCTTGATAACTACGACTTAGTCTTCAATGATTGGGAACACAAGAAGCGTGACGATATTCCTGAAATCGTCATTGAAGACTTGGCGAGGCGGGTGAGTCAAAACCCTGATGATATTTATCCTCAGCTTCATTGTGATAGTTTCTTCGGGGCAAAACGGGAAGCCGTTAATGCGGAAATGCTCGACCGTTTGAAGACGTTCCTAATTGATGAAGAGGGCGTGCACTGCGTTCGTGATCGCTGTTGGTGGTCTACTTCCGGGCTGTTTAGCGTTATGACTGTTCGCGAAGGCTTCAATATCTTTAACTTCACCCGCAGCCCCAATGCCCAGGAACGGACGGGAAATTGTGCCGACGCCGATCCCTTTGTCGATATCGACGGTGTCTTACATAACGAGGAAGGTCTAAAGCCAATTCATCGTATCCACTACATGAATTATTCCTCCGCGAATTTCGCGAGGCTGTGCAAAGGCGAAGATGTTGGCATTCGCTATCAGGATACATTCCTCAAGTATCGATTCCTGAACGATCCCGACAAAATTCCAAAGGAGCTAGTTGAGGCCAGCGCGATTACTAAAGCGATGAGAAAGACGGATAAAGCCTACAAAAAAGTGAAGCGAATTATTGGTTAAGACTACGCACTTTTTTGGGAAAACTGAACCCTATCCGCGCCATTGATGACTTTGGCAAAACGTGAGACTAAATGGGTGTCTAAGACAGCCAGCGCCAAAGAATTCCTGGGTTAAAAACGATATTTCTTGGAATCAATTCTATGACAGTCAACCCCTTAAACACGGCTTCCTATTCAGCGAATGATGTTAAGGATGTCCTCCATCAGGCACTGTCAAATATTCCAAGTTTTAGTCGGTGCGCCCTGCTGGATCACCCCTCCTACTTCAATATTGGCGATCACCTGATCTGGCTAGGAAGCTTACTGTACATACGCCAAACTCGACGGGCAAATATTGACTACATTGCTCCCGCCGATCATAAGTTTTCCCATCAGAAACTGATGGAGAAATCTCCAGAGGGACCGATTTTTCTAAACGGCGGCGGCAACCTTGGTGATATATGGCCCGAGCTACAGCTTTTTCGCGAATCAATCATCACCAAATACCCTGATCGCCCAATTGTTATCCTGCCCCAGACAATTTACTTTTCCAGCTCAGAAGCTTTGGATCGCGCAGCAAAGGTCTTTAATGGACATCCAAACTTAATTTTGTTTGTTCGAGACAATCGCAGTTATGAAACGGCAAAATCTGCTTTTTCAGATTGTCAGGTATACAAATCGCCGGATATGGCATTCCATATGGCGGGGATTTCTAATACTGAGTTGAATCCGCCTCAATCTGATGAAACTCTTTACCTTTGTCGGGGCGATCGCGAGATGGACTATAGCTTTAAGCCAGAGTTTCTAGGGTTAGATAATGTTCTCGTGGATGATTGGGTTTCCTTTGGTTGGTGGCAAACACTACCAGAGGGATGGATGTACGTGCCGGGGTTAACGCGGCTGGTGCGAGAGGTGTGGCAGCGGGGAATTTCAAATCCTGGGGAATGGCTCTCACGTCAGCAATGGCAATGGTTTCACCCC
>JBCCTE010000041.1:0-11463 GCA_039198915.1 Cyanobacteria bacterium P01_D01_bin.73
AGCCCCAAACCGCCCAAACTCGTCAGCAACACAACGACGTTAGGCAGCTCGATATCGGTTTTGACATTGATGAAATAACCTGCGATGAAGCTGGCAAAGCCTATAACCGTAGGCACCCCAGAGAAGACCAGCATTCGCTTTAGCATGCGATCGCTAACGACCTTAGGAATCGCCATTTCTTCACGGGTGTAAGTCTTACCGCGAGGTCTAGACTCGTCGCCCTTAAAGCCGGCTTTCTTCCCGCCGCGTTTCCCATCCGACTTACCGTCCTTGTCCTTCTTCTTGAAGGTGGTAATCGGATTTAGCTTGCGGGGAATTGACTTCTTGGAGTCAGCATCCGCTTTGGCTGCACCAGACTTTTGAGCCTTAGCCTCAGCTTTTGCCTTTTTCGCTTTGCCGGACTTTTTCGGTTCAAAGGGAAGGCGATCGCCCCCTTTAAATCCCTTCGGTTGTGAAGAATCACCAGCCACGGTTGTCTCTCCTGGAATTAACTCCTTTGGGATTAACCACGGATGCCGAGCTTTTGGATCAGCTCCTGGTACTTAGTCCGGTCAGTTTTCTGTAGATATGCCATTAGGCGCTTACGGCGACCGATGACTTTCAGCAGACCACGGCGGGAAGAGTGGTCCTTTTTGTTGGTTTTTAGGTGTTCGCTAAGCTGCTTCACCCGGGCGGTCAACATGGCGATTTGTACCTCGGTGGAACCGGTGTCGGTGCCGTGAACCTGGTACTCGTTGATGACCTGTTGCTTGATTTCCTGTTGTAGGGGCATGAGAGATATTGACGACTATGCAATCCGCGAAAAATAATTCGCCTCAGAATTCGGTGACGCTGGGTCAATCAATTCCTTGGCGGCTCCCTAGTGTATCACGGCTTTTTTTCGCTCTGAAGGCTCAACTTGAAATTTCAGGGCGATTGGATGTGGCTGACTACGCTAAGCCTGGGGCGATCGCTGGCGAAGAATAAACTCGGCGATCGCCAAATCCTGGGGCGTTGTCACCTTTAAATTCGTCTCTTCCCCCTCCACAATCCGCACCGAGAGTTCACACTTTTCAAACAGCGCCGCATCATCGGTCACCGCCCAATTTTCCTGAATCCCACGGGCGTGGGCATCCTTTAGCGTTGCCACTTCGAACCCCTGGGGCGTTTGGGCTGCCCATAGCTTGGAGCGATCCGGCGTTGATGCCACTTCTGGGCGATCGCCCCCATGGTCTGCCACAACCTTGATCGTGTCCTTAACCGGCACCGCCGCAATTAATCCGGAGCACCCCTGAAGCACCGAAGCACAGCGATCAAATAACTGCGGCGTCGCTAGACATCGCGCCCCGTCATGAATCAAAACTCGTTCCGCCCCCTCCGGCAGCCCCTGCAATCCATTGCATACTGATGCCTGCCGCGTGTCGCCCCCTTGGATAAACACCACGGGCTTGGGCGATCGCAGCTCCGCGACAATGCTTTCAAAGTCGGGGCGGTCTACCGGCTGGCAAATAATTCCAACCCACTCGATGGCGTCTGACGCGATCGCCGCCTTCAGGGTCCACCACAAAATCGGTCGGTCCAACAGCGGCAGCAACAACTTATTGCGGTCAGCGCCCATACGTCGCCCCGACCCCGCCGCCGGAATTAGCAAATACATGCCCTACTCTCCAGGCTGTTCGTCAGACGACTGAGACGGCAAGGGGGGGTGGAAAACGGGCTTGCCGTCGCTGCCCAGCAAAAGACTGACCTGCGTCTGTCCCTCATCCGTCAGGATCACCTTAAACAGCGCTAGGGATTCGCTAGGTTTAGGACCGGTGCCCCTGGACTGAACAGGATTGAACAAAATTTTTCTGAGGGGCAGGCGATCGCTACGAAACTCCCGCGCCGGCTGATTAACCGGTCGATAGCCCACCACCTTACCGTCGGCGGAAACCCCCACCCGAAATTCCAAATCTTCCTTGACCGCTTTGCGATCGCTCCACGCCTCGTCAATAGACTGGCGCAGGATCACATTAAGCTGGCTCAGCATCTCTGGACTAAAAGTCCCGACTTTGCCGTCTGGCACCGAAGCAGTCTTAGACCGCTCGGCTTGACTGCGAAAGGACTGGGAAACGGCTTGTCGCTGGGGGTGCGATCGCCGAGCAACAGGAGCAGTGCTTCGCGGTGCCGAGGACTGGTCCGACTCTTCCGCGCCATCGGCATTATCATCACCGTCGGTATCCGTCTTATTCTCCTCATCAGTGCCACCGTCTTCAGTGGTTGAAGCGGGGGCTTCCAAAGGAGTAATGCTCGGTGAGCTGTTGGGATTTGCCTGGGGAGGCTCGCCGGAGCCTGGAACCGAGAGCGCCGGCTGATTCAGCTGATCCACCTCCTCGGGGGTCAAAACTCGGTCTTCCGGACGCTCCACGGTCTCGGGGTGAGGCAGCAGGAACATTACGCCCGCCGCCGCCGCCAACGTCGAAGTACCAATCACCGCAGGCCAAATCCGTTCCGCCATGGCGCTGCGTCCAGGTAAATCACGCCGCGAAACCGACTTCAGTCCCAGGGCAACGTCCGGCAAAGTGCGAGGGTCGGCGTAAAACTGGTCGACAACTTCCACCACGTCGAAAAGCTGAAGGGTGCTCAATTCCAAATCCAGCGGTGCCGGGGCGGCTTGCCCTTCCATCGGCGGCGGCGGTTGAATCCACAGGCGATGGTTCGATCGCCCCAGAGGATAAACCTGAACAGGACCGCTCTCGGGATCAATTTTGGGTGTTTCTGGCTTCTGTTCTGTCGCCACTGCTGTAGCAGTCTGGGTGGCGATCGCCCCATCATCGGAGCCTAAATCATCTTCCAGCTCGTCAAGTTCATCCAAAGCCCCCAGCAAATCCGGAGCTTCTGACAGGTTTGGCGATCGCACGCCGCTGATTACCTGCTGACCGTACAGACTCAGGGTGCGGGCAAATTCCTCGAAGAAATCGCGATCGCAGCCAAACTCTCGCCCCAACATTGGGAACTGGCACCGAGCCATTAGCAACACCGACAAACAAGGGCGACTCGCCCCCTCTTCCCCAGTGGTGTCCAACCCTTCCAAGGTCAAAATGCAGTTTGGCAGGCTGTACTGGCGTCTAATATTCAAGCCACTTCTCCATCAAACAACCCCGTCCACAGCCGCTGATCACCAGCGGTGCCGGTACAAAACAGCAAGCACTCTAGCAGCTCCAAGGCTAAAGCGTCCAATTTCTCATCGGTATTGTACGCCGCCACCGCCGTCCGCTTCAGGTTCATGCGGGCGCGGAAGTGGGCACGAAATCGCTCTAAATAATCTGCCAATCGGAAATGATGATCCAGCGGCAACCCTCGCACCTGTAGCTGGTCACGCCCCATCACAAGCTGGCGTACCAACACCGTTAACTGTCGTGCTAGGAAGGTAATGATCAACACCAGCGCCTTGCCTTCATCCAAACTCAGCGATCGCCGCTGGTGGGCATCCCGCTGAGCATTAGCCGTCCGCAATCGCCATAGGTGCACGCGACTGTGAACAACCGACTCCAGATTCAATTCCTTCGCAGATCGTACGATCGCCTCCGAGCCCCCCAAATCCAGCGCCTCGATTGCCAACAACAGCAAATCAATTTGGCGAGCAACCCGCCGAGGGCACTCCGGCCGCGACAGCGATGGTGTGACCAACCGACTCAACATCGTTGATTCTGTAGACTCCGCTTCGGCTGGTGGTGCCGAGGAAGGCAAATCTGCGGACATAACGCTCATATGACTCAAAGGTTCAACCCCAGTATTCCCTGACCTTGACCCTGGCATGACACCTGCAAATCAGATGCCCCTCAATGCATTGGGCACCACTAGGCGTTTCAAACCACTGCGTCGCCATAATTTATTAGCGTGAGCGGCGGAAACATCGCTGAACGGTGGACAACGATTAAGCTTGCGCTGGTGATGCCCGACAAACGGGTCAGGATCATCTAGGCTTTGGTTTTAGCAGCCCATCAGCCGAGTTTAATTCCCCGCCCATGGATTTGCAATCAACCATTCGTTCTATTCCAGACTTTCCCAAGCCTGGCATCCTCTTCCGGGATATTACAACGCTTTTGCAAAACTCAGCAGCCCTCAATAGCGCGATCGCTGGAATGACCTACCACTGCCAGATCTTAGAGGCGGAGGTGATTGTCGGCATTGAGTCCCGTGGGTTTATCTTTGGTCCGGCGATCGCCCAGCAGCTCGGTCTCGGTTTTGTGCCCATCCGCAAACCGGGCAAACTTCCCGCCCCCACTTATCAGATCGACTACGAGCTGGAGTACGGTACCGACACGCTGGAAGTCCACCAGGATGCGTTTGAGGCGGGTCAAAAAGTCGTAATTGTGGACGATCTAATTGCCACCGGGGGGACCGCCGCCGCCGCTGCCCAACTGGTTGAAAAGGCTGGCGCGACGCTGGCGGGCTACAGCTTTTTGATTGAGTTGGTGGATCTGAAGGGGCGATCACTGCTTCCCGACGTTCCCGTCAAAACGCTGGTTGCTTACTAAGCGTTAGGGCGGGCTTGCTGGCGTAGGTTTAAAAGATATACATGGGCGATCGCTCAGCATTGCCGTTCATAATTTCCTGAGCCCACTCCGCCGCAATCCCCTTCCAGGAAAAATACTCTCGGCAATGCCCCTGCATACGCCCCCGAATATCTGCCAAAGCCTGCTCATCCCCCATCGCTTTAACCAGCAGCGACAACCATTCCTGAACACAAGCCTGCTGCTCCTGAACCGATGTCCACTGCTCTGTGGATGTCGCTGTCTTGTATCCAAACATCACCGTATCCTTGAGGGCTCCGGTGGGAATTACCACCGGCACCGCCCCCGTAATCTGCGCTTTCATCGCCGTAATGCAAGAAGATTCCGGGAAGGTACACGGGTAAGCCCAAATATCCGCCTGACAAAATAGGCGCGCCACTTCCTGGTGACTAACCCGGCCGTGGTGATGAACCCCAGGCTGCTCCATTAACTGATTGACCTGCGATCGATAGTCCAGACGGCTTTGCTTTTCCCCAGGATTCTGAGCTTTCTCCGTCTTGCTATCAAAAATATTCCACCCATAGAAAACATCCAGTTCTGCCTGAGGAAACCGCGACTTAATCTGCGGCCAGGCACTCAGCAATAGAGTTAGCCCTCTATCGTAATCAGATCCATATACCAGCCGATATCGCTGCCGTGGAAGACTCGAAAACGCGTCCGTTTGAGCGACATTAACGCCATTGCGAGTCAGGAAAATCTTCTCATCAGGTATTCGAGGAAAAAGCCGCCTTGACCAAGCAGTTAGGGGCATAAATTTCTCGTAGAAATCCAGGTAAGGAAGAATAATATCTTCAGGATAGTTATTGTGCAGCCATAGGTATCGAAACCCAGCCTTCAAGCCAGTTTTAGCGCATTCGAGAGCCGTATCGTGATGCACAAAAAAGGCGTAGTCAAAGGATGTATTCGGATTGAATTGCTCCACATCAACCCAGCGTGCACCGTCATAAACCCCCGCCTCCGTGCCACACGGGCTGACAACGGTAAGGTCCACCGGGTGACGTGCCAGCTCTCGTGCAATGTTGATGACTGCTTCTTCCGTCCCTGGAATGCCTCGATTCTCAGAGGCTGGAGACCAGCGTCCTTCGCCAACGCTCTGCTTAAGTTGGCTTATGGGGGTAGTGGCATGAATCAGAACTGATTTGCGATTACTCATGGGTTATCGAAGCAGAGGCGATTTTTTGGCGATGGGAACTCCTATGCCCAACCCCACGGCTACGCACTCAAAGTGTGCAGCACTTAGCAGGCTTGGATAACGCACACATGCAGTAGACGACGCTGAACTAGCACGGTCGACGGTCTCATGTGGTGCGCTTGGAGGGGCAGAATCGCATCATGCCATAACCTTCCTTGAAGGCCCTAACGGCGAGTGATCGATTATGGCTTTCAGAAGTGAACAATTTTTCTTTCCAAAGTCCCTCTCCCCAGGGAGAGGGATTTAGGGTGAGGGCGAGGATTTCACGCCAGCGCCAGTAACTTCTTGCTACTGCCTAGCGAGAGAAGGTGTTGCGGCGCCAACGGTTGGTCTTGGCAAAGCCGACCACCGCCAATCGCTGGGCGTCTTGCAAACGCTCTTGCAACCGCTCAGCTTCGGCGCTCTTTTCTTCCAAGGTTGAGGTCAGCTCCTGGAGACGTGAGCGATTGGGGGTGCTGCCACTGTTCTCGAAGCTCACGCCAAGGGCATCGAGGGCTCCACTGTAGGTAGGACGATTTTCTCCACCCGCGATCGCGAAGGATCCAACCGCCGAGACACCGATCGCCGCAAAGGGACTAACTTCCGAAAGCTGACGACGTAGCTTTTCAATGAGCGCATCCTTCTCTGCAATTTGATCTTCAAGATCTCGATACTGGGCTGGCTTGGGCGCTGTAACTTCGACCTTTTTAGGCGCAGCGGGACGAGGCGCTTTTAAGGCTTCGCGAATCAGCGATCGCGTATCTACCGGCTTAACTTGTCCGGCGGGGGTGTCGTAAAGAATCGGCTTGGCAACGCGAGGCTGATTATCACCGGTCAGGTCGCGATCGCTACTCGATAAACTCGGCAGCAGCTCCAGCATATTGGTGAAGCCCATCATCCGCTGCCCAGCGCGGGTTCCATAGCCTTGATAGTAAGGCACCGTATTTTCGCCAAAAACAGCCTGATACTCGTCGCTGTCGATAAACCAGTCAATATCCGCTTCATAGCCCTCCTGGTCCAAAATTCGGCTATGCAGCTTCATCTCCTCGAAATTCTCCGGCGCCCGACCCAGCAAATGCTTAAAGTTCAGCTCAATGGAACGATAGCGCGAGCAACCATCCAAAAACCGTGATCGATACAGCTCAGACTTTGCCAGCGATCGCACAAACTCCCGCACTGAACTCATGCCCAAACGGAGCTGAGACTCAGCAACGCCAACGCGATCGCTTTCCATGATGTGGGCATTGCCAAAGACTTGACGATAGGCAGCCCGAATCACCGACGCAATCTCATCCTCTGACGCCCCTTGGAACAACTCGACAGCAGCACTTGCCCGACGGATTTCCGGCTTAAACCTTAGCTCAGTCGCCTCCTTAGAGCGCCGCGCTGCTTCAGCCTTAGCCAACGCCGCGTAGTTAGGACGCCCCAGCGCCTGTGCAATCAACCGTGCAGAATCAGAAACCTGAGTGGGCAGCACCGGCATAACCGGTATGGTTTTGCCTTTGGGAGCAAGGGAAAGACCCACCAATTCACCTGGCTTGTCAGACCAGAGCGATCGCGTCAGGCTCTTTTTGCTGGACAGCACATTCCCCTTATCGGAACTGGGTGCACCCCGCAAAAGATGCAGAAACTGAGTGAACCCATTCACCCCCTGACCCACCTGAGTTTTATAGCCACGGTAATAAGGAACGATATTTGCTCCGAAAACCGCTGCATATTCATCGCTGTCCAGGTAGCTGTCCACCTCAGCGCCGTGTCCAAACTCGTTCAAAATTGCCAGATGCGATCGCACCTCATCGCTGCTGTTGGGAGCACGCCCGAGCAAATGCTTAAAATTCAGCTCCACAGCTTGATAGCTGGGACGACCGTTCAAGAAGCGGGACCGGTACAGCTCAGACTTTGCCAGCGATCGCACAAACTCCCTTACATCCAGGCGACCGTCCCTAAACCCTGACTCAATATCCGTCAGCCGCTCACTCTCCATAACGTAGGCATTGCCCAACACCTGACGATAAACACTTCGAACCAGGACATCAAAATCACCACTCGTTTCACTGTCCAGAACTCGCCGAGCTGGCGATCTGTCCTCAAAAGCCGCCAAACCTAACGAAGAGGCATTGCCAAGACTTGGATTAGTAAACGTTGCAGTCATAGTGATACGGGTATCCTAAATTTGGGTCGTTCTCAAACCTCACTCGCCACCACGATCCATAACGGCGATCAGGTTTCAAAACAGATCATAGGCGTCGTATCGATCATTTAATTGTTGCAGCATCAGCAGACAATAAAAGTTTATGTTCTTGTCTTTGCACTAATGAATTGAAAGACAGCTAATATCAAAAAAATTAGTTCCGATGGTAGTCTTTTACCTTGATTTCCCTATTACTATCCGCGCTCATCAAAGCGGGAATAAAAACTACCTTTGTCGAGCCAATACTGCTTTAAATCGTGGTTGGGAATGTTGAGACTTGCCTTTACTTGGTAAAGGACAACCTTTCTGTGTTTCCCGATCCAAATTTTACGCATCGGACTTACGGAGATGACTGTTCCTCCAAGGGTTTCAATGCAATCTGCGTACCGGTCAACTGTTGAATATTCAACAGTATGGAAAAGGTAAAAACTCCCTGAACAGATCAGGTGTCGGCTTCGAATCCAGGCTCGAAGCTTTTTTTCAGCAGCTGGAGGTAGCACCGAATTTCTACCTCACTGCTGGACTTAGTAACTCCTCAAGGGATGGAATTTCGTGGGCGAAACTTTCCTTCTTTTCAAATTTCAATGGTCCCGCCGCTGAGCCCCAAATATGCTCATCGGTGTCAACATCAAATCCGCGATCGCGACTAACCCAAGTCGTTTCCGTCAGCTCAACTTCACTAACAAGATAAGTCGTTTTTCCATTGCGGGGGATGACGCATTTTCTCCCCGGTTCCACTTCGCCAATGAAGCGATCACCATCACGCCGAAACACCATGGCGCAGCCACAACGCGGTACCAAACACTCCTTAGTAATCGTTGCCATGATGTCAGCATTGCGCGATGCTCCGGCATACAGAACCGGATCGTCCAAGCCATAGTTCTCGATGTAAACGCTGCCATCATCTCGAGACACCAGCTTATGGATACCCTGCCGATAAGGCGTCCATAAATCGTGGTCGTAGGTTTGCTCGGAGTAGAAACCGACGGCATTGAAAAAACTGAACGGTAACGGTCGGAAAAAGATACGAATATGGGCAAAGGTTTGGGGGTTTTCAAACGACTGCTTTTTATTACTAAAGTCACCAGCCATTTGTTTAGCCAGGTCGACAAGGACGGCTGTTGGTGAAGGAGAATCACTCATTATTCATACACTCGCGCTTTATAAACCGTTCAAACAAAGCAGTATTTGAAGTGAATCCCATCAGGACCAAACGGTCCTTCAAACAATCACAGTCTAAACTTTCTATAAATATTTATTTCGCACTATATTAACGTGACCTCGGTCTGAAATCTAGAAACTTTCCAAGGAAAACATCAAGAGCAGTATTCACAGTATTTATAGACCTCAGGAATAAATCCCAGGGATTGAGCAAGTCCATGAGTTTCTCGGTTGTCCAGATCCGCAACTCTAGGATGATGATTGCGATCGCACCTCCGAAGCAAAAGATGTTGTCAGCACTCCCTCACCATTGCTGGTCAAAATGTTAGAAACTCGAAGCCGTAAATTATTCGTTGCGAACCAGATTCGTTCTTCCGCCGCCGCCTGATCATAGGGCGTCACCAACACAAACATCCCTTCTTCCGTAAATCGATATTCGCCCACCGCTGGCATCTTCTCCGCATAGCCCTGCGATCGCAACAGCCGTCCCTTTGCCTCATCCTTGGGATCCGGCACAGGCACTAACAAGCAGCTTCCAACCGTTTTTTCATCTTCATCCCAGTCTGACTCAGCCTCCCATTCCATAAAGAATGGACTCGTGGCTAGTTGAGGATCCACGCCGTTGTTCTTACACAGTTCAATCACAGCGGAATCATTGGCATCCCGCGCCGCAATATCCACAACGGAACGTACTTCTTCAAAATGCTGAAACGCCAAATTGTGACCACTTCGTTGCGATCGCCATCGTCCAATTGAACGTTCAACAAAAGTCTGAATATCCATCTTTACTAACTGTTCCTAGTGACTCCCTTTTACCCAATAATCTCAATGCGTTGAATCGCGCCAGCCTGATTATTCTCAGTCCAAAATAAGTCAATATGACCCACGCATCATCAGCTTCGAATTTGCGTTTTGCCTACTAAGAAGCGAGGCGCTAAACTCAATCAACGATTAAGATTCAAACCATATTAACTAGGAACAATAATCGTCGCCGTCAAAATGAATTGAGAGCGAACTATTTTATTCATGTCCTCAATGCTGAAGAAACGACGTCGGAGCTGCCAGCAACTCCCCTTTCAAAAGAGCACATGGTGGAAAACCCAAAAATCCGTCCTCAAGAAAACATTTGATCTGGACTATAGAGCCAAGAAAATGATTCTTGAAAACGGCGGGGGTGAAGTCACTAACAGGCGAAAAAATGCCGTTCCTAACCTCAACTATCCCATTTTAAAAATTCCAGCAACCTTACACTTCTGTAACGCTTAGGATTTTCGCACCAGAACGAGTCAAGGTCTGAACTCGCTTGGACAGTTGGCTGTAGTCAACCTCGTAGCTCTGGTTGCTCCGACGGGAAACGGGAGTAACACCGGACCGCGTTACCGTAATGCGGAAGCGCTTCGCAGTGTTTGCAACCCGACCAATGCTGGAGGATGCAGCAGTAATCTTAGTGGGCAAGTTCGCTGCTAAATCGCCGACTAGCTTGGAGCTGCCGTCGCCATCGCTTGCGGAGTTGCCGCGGCTGATTGCAAATACGCGGTTGAAGTCAACGTTCTTATAACCGGTTTGGCTGACGCTCGTGCGGATATAGGGCACGACATTCTCGCCGAAGCTTGCTGCATACTCGTCGCTGTAGACGTAGGATGCAATCTCAGCTTCGTAGCCGCCTTCCTTGTAGATAGCTACGTGCGCGGAAATCTCAGCTTGATCTCGTGGTGCGCGCCCTAGGAAGTGCTTCATGTTCAGCTCGATGAAGCGGTACTGAGAAGATGACTCAAAGAATAGGCGGCGATATAGATCGGAGTTTCCGACCATGCTGACAAACTGACGAACAGTAACGTCACCATTGCGCAGGAAGGACTCCGCGCTCTCCAGCCGATCCGATTCCATCAGGTGCTCGTTGCCGAGAACTTGACGGTATACGGCACGGATTACACCTTGCAAGTCATCCTCAGTGAAGTTAGGACGTAGCTCAACTGGGTCCGTAGATTCGATCCATAAGGACATACTCAATTCTCCTTAGTTAATGGTCAGAAGGACATTGAAAACGCTGCTTTGTCATGGGCGTGCCGCCCACCAGACACCATGGAGATAATGGCTTCACGGTGATAGGGTTCAGATCTAACTGAATGGCAGCCCCAATGCTGGAGACTCTGGCGGCGATCGCCGCATCAGAACCAGGTTCGAGACCCACAGCAAAAGGTCACGATTAGAAACTGCCGCACCCAACCCGAATCGGGCTAAGGCAACGGCAGGTTTCTAGTAGGCGCTAGTTGATCTCAGTGATGCTGACGATGCGACCACTGGTGCGGTTAATGCGCTGAATTTGAGGAGTCATGTTGTCGCCATCAACGATATAGGTGGTGTTGGCTAGGCGACGGCGTCCTCCAGCGGTCTGTCCACTGACA